>NZ_JAELTR010000179.1:0-469 GCF_016428945.1 Chromobacterium sp. ASV23 | reverse complement strand
CGATCGATCCGTCTGCCAAGCCGGTGGTGAAGGCATTGAAGGTCAAGGGTCCGCTCGAAGTGGGCAAGGACCTGACCGGTACTTACCAGTTTGACGCCAACAACGGCAACGGTACCGACAAGTCGACGTTTGCCTGGGGCGAGAAGGGTAAGACCGACGCGGCCAAGGGCGAGACTGTTGTCCAGTCGGGTACCGTGCCAGCGCACAAGATTGTCGTAGCCGATGCTGGCAAGGTGCTGGAAGTGGGCGTGCAGGCGAAGAACGGCGCCAATGTGGTGGGCAACACCGCCAAAGTGGCGACCGATGGTTCGATGTCTGAGAACGAAGGCGGCGGCAACGAAACCGAGGGCGGCGACAACGGCAAGCCGATCGATCCGTCTGCCAAGCCGGTGGTGAAGGCATTGAAGGTCAAGGGTCCGCTCGAAGTGGGCAAGGACCTGACCGGTACTTACCAGTTTGATGCCAACAA
>NZ_JAELTR010000178.1:0-477 GCF_016428945.1 Chromobacterium sp. ASV23 | reverse complement strand
ATACAGCGCCGGACGCTATGTGGACGCCTCCTTCTTTCAGTTCTTCGACTGCAAATTCCTGGAAGGCAATCCTGCCACCGCTTTCAACAATCCTAACTCCCTGGTGATTACAGAAAGAACAGCAGAGAAATTCTTTCATACCTCCAGGAACGTAATAGGCAAAACCATTATGGTGAATAACAAGGACGCCTATACGATTACAGGATTACTGAAAGACAATCCGGAGAATTCCTCCATTCGTTATGCATGGCTGGCGCCACTTTCCAACTATACCACCCTCGAACATTTAGCCAGATGGGATTTCTGTAACCTGGAAACTTTTATCATCACCACTCCAGAGGCCAATCTCGCAGAAATGAAAACGCAACTGGATAAAATGATATCTGCCAATCCCGCCAGTGCCAATAATTCTGCTGCCATCCTGAATATGAAGGACTGGCGACTACGTAACGAATTTAAAAACGGTGTGCAATCCGG
>NZ_JAELTR010000177.1:0-477 GCF_016428945.1 Chromobacterium sp. ASV23 | reverse complement strand
GGTGAGGATGATATTGTCCGACTCCAAGATAACTACGGGCGCGCATAATGAATAAATTGACCTGCTTCAAATCTTATGACATCAGAGGAAAGCTTGGGCTCGAACTTAATGAAGACGTGGCCTATCGCATAGGTCGAGCCTTCGCCCAGCATCTAAATGCAAAAAAAATAGCCATTGGATATGATGCGAGAGAAACAAGTCCAATTTTAAAAAATGCCGTTGCCCAAGGCATTCTTGACAGTGGATCCGATGTTATTGACATTGGCTTAAGCGGGACGGAAGAAATATATTTCGCAGCATTTCATCTTGATGTGGATGGTGGAATTGAAATCACAGCCAGTCATAATCCAATTGACTATAATGGCATGAAATTTGTGGGTCGCGGTGCGATGCCCATTAGCAGCAATACAGGTTTAAACGAGATCAAAAAGCTTGCAGAGCAAGCCAACTTCAATCCTTCTTTAAAAAAAGGCACAC
>NZ_JAELTR010000176.1:0-477 GCF_016428945.1 Chromobacterium sp. ASV23 | reverse complement strand
CCCCCCCCCCCCCCCCCCTTTTTCCCCCCACCGCGCCCCCCCCCATCTACACCTCCGTGCTGTCGTCGGCAGCGTCAGATGTGTATAAGAGACAGACACATTATCAGATGGAACCGTAACTGGTTTAGTGGTCACTCCCACAGAGCTTGCCTTCAAGTCAATTGATATTTCAATCGAATGGGTGCTTGTTCCTGCCAATCGAGTCCTTGAGAATATTAAGCGTAATAATGAGGAGATATGCACGCCGGGATGGTATAAAACGCCGGAAAGAGAAGAGTATGCACGATTCTCACTTCCAATTTATAAGGATAAGCCTTTAGTGGGGTTGGCTCGCTCCGACTTTAACTTCAAGCCTGGCATATCAGCAAAGGAGCTTTTGTCCAGTCCCGGCATAAAATTGCTTGTTAAGCAAAATTTTTCCCAGGGGGCTTATATGGATGCTTTAATCGCAAAAATGCCACGCGATCAAGTAATATC
>NZ_JAELTR010000175.1:0-484 GCF_016428945.1 Chromobacterium sp. ASV23 | reverse complement strand
GATATCTTCTCCGCCGGCATCTGGCCCAACCGTCAGATCATTCCTATCATCAATGCTGGCACCAGGATTGGAAGCACCTCCATCCAGATAGATCCGGAAAAAATTATTGCCATCGTTATCACAGAAACAACTGACAGTCCTGCCGCCATCAATGAACGCGACGACAAAACCCGCGCCATCGCCGGACATCTGCTGCAATTCTTTGAACACGAAGTAAAAAAAGGCCGGCTCACTCATCAGCTTCGCCCCTTGCAATCCGGCATCGGAAAAGTAGCCAACGCCGTTCTGGAAGGCTTTACAGACGGTAATTTCCACAACCTGACCATGTACTCGGAAGTATTGCAGGACAGCACCTTCAACCTGATCGATGCAGGCAAAATGGACTTCGCCTCCGCATCCAGTATCACGGTATCACAGGATTGCTACCACCGACTCATGAACAACCTGGAGAAATATAAACCCAATATTGTACTGCGTCCACAGG
>NZ_JAELTR010000174.1:0-486 GCF_016428945.1 Chromobacterium sp. ASV23 | reverse complement strand
CTGCTACATCGATATTTTTTTTAATTGCTATCGCGTGTGATATTCTATGAATGGGCCGACAATCACCAAATAATAATATAATGTCAATTTTTAATTTGTCAGTTATCTGGTCAAGCCAATCAGGCCAGTCATCCATGCTGCCGCGAAAATTTATTGCATTTTTTGGATAAAAAAACCAGTCTCCGGCATTGAAGTTTACTTTAAAAACTTCAGCCCCAATTTTTTTTAAGTCAGATGCTAGCCTTGTGAAAAATGGGCCAATAGGGCCTTGCAGTAATAAAACTTTTTTACCTGAAAAATATTGAAAATCCCGAGCTTTCATTGTGCATCCAAGTGTTCTAGAGTTTTGTTATTTTTTTTTAATAAATGGCCTCAATATTTTTCGCCATAATGGCATATTAGATCCACTATGCTCACGCCAACAAAGTAACTCTTCAATAGCTTGCTCTACCTCACAATGAGTGCCAGTTATCCGACTCACATACA
>NZ_JAELTR010000173.1:0-488 GCF_016428945.1 Chromobacterium sp. ASV23 | reverse complement strand
GGATAGGTAATTTTAAAGCTTAGTTTTTTATTTTGGTGTTGAGTTGAAATCAAAAAAACACAAAACACAAAACACAAAACAGATGAATTCTATTCTGTGTTGTATTTTTGATATTATATGCCGCTTAGTGATATTCAACCAAAATCAAAGTTAATTATTCAAGCGATATCGTTTCAGAATAGCTATCTCTATTATTGTTAGGATGGCTTAGCCACCTTATAATGATCTTGCTATTTTGCAGTTGGAATGCATTTTCAATCTTCCCATCTCCGTTGTCCTGCAAGTAAATGTCATGCTGACAACTTTGCACCAGTTCGTCTCTCTTAATAAAGATTGAATCATTTCTGATAGAAATTAATTTTAACCATATCTCAACCCCAGATCCGCACTGCCCTTGTGCATCACCAAAGTTGGTTCTTAATGGGAATAGATATGGTATGGCATATCCACTGTTCGTTTTTATGGGTTGAGAAAAGACTGTTCTATTA
>NZ_JAELTR010000172.1:0-491 GCF_016428945.1 Chromobacterium sp. ASV23 | reverse complement strand
GCATCGCACTGACACTGGCCGCCTCAATCCCACAAGCTTTTGGCAACAAAGGTTGGATTTTTGCTACCTCATATATCGTCATGCAGGTAGGACGTACAGCTTTCATCGTTTATGAATTAGGCAAAAGCCATCAACTTACAAAAAACTATCAGCGGATACTAGGATGGTTAATTATATCTGCTTTTTTTTGGCTAACAGGATCCGTATTAGACACTCCTGCTCGAATCACTTTATGGTCAATTGCCGTACTATGTGAATACATATCTCCCATGTTTGGATTTAGACTTCCTTTTCTGGGACGCTCTCATACAAAAGATTGGACTATCGAAGGTGGACATCTAACTGAACGCTGCCAGCTATTCGTTATTGTTGCTTTGGGAGAAACCCTTCTCGCTACAGGAGGAATGCTATCATCCAATGCTGGCTGGAATTGGACTCTTCTAGCAGCAATGCTGGCAACTTTTTTAGGTACGTTATCCATATGGTGGCTC
>NZ_JAELTR010000171.1:0-493 GCF_016428945.1 Chromobacterium sp. ASV23 | reverse complement strand
TAAGAGACAGGCGTTGTTGTATTGCATGATTTCTACTTAAGCGGCCTAATGGCACACATCTCCAATGTAGATTGGGAGTCAGGCAAGCGTGGTTCCTTTGAAAGTAAACTATATGAGAGCCATGGTTATCATGGGTTATCTTCATTCGTAGAAAATAGAAATGTGCAAGATATTGTTAGGGACTTTCCCCTGAACTTACCCATATTAAACAATGCGAAAGGTGTCATTTCACACTCAGCGTTCTCCAGGAGTCTAGCTCAAAGTTGGTACGGAAATTGTAAAGACAATAATTGGGATGTATTACCTCTTTTGCGAGTCTCTAAACATAACATGAACAAAAAGGCCGCCAGAGATGCTCTTCGTATAGATACAGATTGTTTTTTAATTTGCACTTTTGGATTGCTCGGGCCAAGCAAATTAAACTCTGAACTTTTAGATGCATGGCTAGCATCTGAACTTTCAAAAAACATAAACTGCATACTTGTATTTGTAG
>NZ_JAELTR010000170.1:0-509 GCF_016428945.1 Chromobacterium sp. ASV23 | reverse complement strand
ATATTGTTTATTTTATTCTCAATGCGGTTGAACTGTGGAAAAAGTTTGAATATCCACTTTGTAATGAATCTTGTTTTTAATTTATTCTTATTAAGAATATTTTCAATGGCTAAATTTTTATTTTCCATTAATCTGGCCTCGCGAGATTGGCTCAGATCCGATAAGAGAACTATTCTATCCTCTCCAAGTTCTAATTTTCGAGTATAGAAGGAAAGGCCATCAGCATCAGGGTGGCGGTTTAAAATAATTCTAAATGACTTCTCAATAAACTCTTTGTCGCTTGCTGTGTAGATGAAGTCAAGGGATTCATCAATTTCGATATTCTGGTTTTTCAATTTAAAAATTCCTAGATGTAAATTTCTTCAACTGCAAAATAAATTTTTATCCTCAAAAAAAGAATTAATTATTTTTGAGGTGTTGCCCCATGTGAAGTTTGATTGGTATTTTTCAGAGGTTGAAATTGATTTTATCCAACTTGAAATTTGATCGGGGAGTGAATCTTTATCGCC
>NZ_JAELTR010000016.1:0-75621 GCF_016428945.1 Chromobacterium sp. ASV23 | reverse complement strand
CCCCCCCCCCCCCCCCCCCCCCCCCCCCCCCCCCCCCCCCCCCCCCCCCCCCCCCCCCCCCCCCCCCCCCCCCCCCCCCCCCCCCCCCCCCCCTCTTCACCCCCCCCCCCACCCCCCCCAACTCCACCTCCGTGCTGTCGTCGGCAGCGTCAGATGTGTATAAGAGACAGGTCGCATGGTATGACGGCTATGTTTTTGGAAGACTCCATTACAGCGTAATCAATAGAGTTTTCAGGAATTTTATTGAATTCTTCTAATGTTAATTCTATTTTCTCATCGTTTATGATAGCGGCGGAGTAACTGATTTGAGCATGTCTTAGTATCTCAGGGCAATGCTTCTCCATTTCAGAAAGCATTGCGCCTGCTTGGAAGCAGAAAATTCCAGAATTCCAATAGTAATTTTCTTTTGAAACGTATTCTTCCGCTTTTTCCTTGGATGGTTTTTCTACGAAGCGGATGACGTTATTGCCATTGCCCTCAATATAACCATAGCCCGTTTCTGGATAGTCAGGCTTGATGCCAAATGTCACTAGTTTTTGGTTGATGGCGAGTTTGCATGCAGCATCAACTGCTAATTCGAAGTTTGCTTTTTTACTAATCAGGTGATCTGCAGCCAAAACAAGCATGATGGCATCATGGCCAAATCTTTTCATGACTTGTATGGTTGCAATGGCAATGGCGGCAGCTGTATTTTTTCCGATGGGCTCTAGGATGTATGAGGTTTCAATATTTCCAGCATTAATTGAATCAAACTCTTCTGCTGTTCTGAAGAGCAGCTCTTTATTTGTTACGGTAATGATGTGCTTGGTGTTGGCAAGACTGGCTGCACGAAGGAATGCTTTTTGAAGCAAACTTTCTCCATCCGGCAATTTTATGAATGGTTTTGGATTTTGTTCGCGTGAGATAGGCCACAGGCGGGAGCCAGCGCCACCGCAGAGTATTGTAGGAATTAGGTTCAATTTAACAAGCCCCAAAATATTTATTTTGCATATCGGCAGTCGGCAAGTTATCCTTCTGCCAAGGAAGGACAATGCAAATTGTTTTGCATTTTGTGAAAATATTGTTAATAAAGTATTTTAAGTGCAAAATACCATTAATGTTGTTAAAAAATGTGCCAATATACATGATATTAGTATTTTTTCAATAAGTATTTTTGCTTAAGTCATATGTGTTTGAATTTTTTAACTTATTTGTATTTTCTGGATAGGCGTCAAAGGGTAGTGATGTAGGCAGAAGGTTTCGTTTGGGAGATGCGTCTTTATCGGGCGTACAATTGTTGACCATGCGAGACTTGGCCTAAAGATCATGATATTTGGATTTAATTTTTTCAGCCGTCTGCCCGGCTGCTTGTTGCTGCACCGCGCGCGCGCGCGTCTGCGCCATGGCGGCGTGATCGCCTATTCCACCGAATCCTGTTACGGCCTGGGTTGTCATCCGCTCGACGTGCGGGCGATCCACCGCGTGCTGGCGATCAAGGCGCGGCCTAATCACAAGGGTTTGATCGTCATTGCCGCCGATTTCGAGCAGATCCGCCATCTGGTGCGGCCGCTTTCCGCTGCGCAGCGCGCGGAACTGGCGCTCTATTGGCCCGGTCCATACACCTTTCTGTTGCCGGCTTCGCGGCGGGTGCCGCCGGCGCTGCGCGGCCGGCATGACAAGATCGCGGTGCGGGTGACGGCCCATGGCGAGGCGGCGGCCTTGTGCCGGGCGCTGGGGACGGCCTTGGTGTCGACTTCGGCCAACCGCGCGGGCCAGAAATCGCTGAAAACCGCGCAGGCCTGCCGCAAGGCATTTAAAGACAAAGTGTTGACCTTGCCCGGCCGCATCGGCAAACGGCGCAAACCGTCCACCATCATCGATCTGGAAACCGGCCGCGTGTTACGCTAGCCGTATGTGAACCGAGGAAGAAAACGTGCAACAGATTTCATTCATCAGCCTGATCCTCAACGCCAGCCTGTTGGTGCAGTTGGTGATGGCGGGCCTGGCCTTGACCTCCCTGCTGTCCTGGGCGCTGATTTTCAACAAGATCTCGGTGCTGGGCGCGGCCAAGCGCCATAGCGAGGAATTCGAGCGCAATTTCTGGAGCGGGGCGGATCTGAACCGTCTGTACGAGGATGTGTGTCGCCGCAGCGACGCGGTGGGGATGGAGCGCATTTTCCAGTCCGGCTTCGCCGAGTTTCTGAAGCTGCGCGGGCGGACCGGCACGGAGCTGTCGGACATCATGGATGGTTCGCGACGGGCGATGCGCGCGGCGGCGCAGCGCGAGCTGGACGCGCTGGACAGCCACACCTCTTTCCTGGCGACGGTGGGTTCGGTCAGCCCTTATGTCGGCCTGTTCGGCACGGTATGGGGCATCATGCATGCCTTCATCGGCCTGGGCAACGCCGGCCAGGCCACGCTGAGCACGGTGGCGCCGGGCATTGCCGAGGCGCTGGTGGCGACGGCGATCGGCCTGTTCGCCGCCATCCCGGCGGTGGTCGCCTATAACCGCTTCGCCACCGATGTGGACCGTCTGGCGACCCGCTTCGACACCTATATGGAAGAGTTCTCCAACATCCTGCAGCGGCTGGCGATGCGCTAAGCCGCTTGCCGCCCTGGCTTGCCTCTGGCATGGTTTGAGTCCGTACCGTCTGGACTTCGCCATGCCTTTTTCACGTCTCGCGCCGCTCACGCTGGCGGCTTTCTTTGCGCTCTACATCATCTGGGGCTCCACCTATCTGGCCATTCGCATCGGGGTGGCGTCCTGGCCGCCGCTGATGATGGCCGGCACCCGCTTTCTGTTGGCGGGCGGCATCGTCCTGGCCTATCTGCGCTGGCGCCGCGTGGCATGGCCGGATGCGCGCCAGCTGCGCGGGGCGGCCATTCTTGGTGCGCTGATGCCGGCTGTGGGCAACGGCCTGGTGACGATGGCCGAGCGCGAGGTTTCGTCCGGCGTGGCCGCGCTGGTGGTGGCGACGGTGCCGCTGTTCACCTTGTTGTTCGCCCGTCTGTTTGGCCACAAGTCGCGCGCCTTGGAGTGGGCGGGCATGTTGCTGGGCGTATTCGGCATTGTGCTGCTGAATCTGGGTTCCAGCCTGCGCGCCAGTCCGGAAGGGGCGGTGCTGCTGGTGTTGGCCTCGGCCGGCTGGGCGCTGGGCTCGGCCTGGAGCAAGCATCTGGCGCAGCCGCCGGGCGCGATGGGCAGCGCCTGGACCATGATCTTCGGCGGGTTGGCGCTGCTGGCGTCCAGTTTCGCCATCGGCGAGCGCTTGACGGCTTGGCCGGGCGCTGCCGGCTGGGGCGCCTTGCTGTATCTGACGGTGTTCGGCTCGATGATCGCTTACAGCGCCTACCTGTATCTATTACGGACGGTGTCGGCCGCCGCCGCCACCAGCTACGCCTATGTCAATCCGGTGATTGCGGTGCTGCTGGGCGTGCTGTTCCTGGGCGAGCATGTCGGACTGCAGGAGATGCTGGCCATGGTGGTGATTGTGGCGGCGGTGCTGCTGATCAGCTGGCGGCGTTAGCCGGACGGCCCCTTACAGGACCTGCCATAGCGCCGGTTGGCTGGACGGTGTCCAGCCGGAGCCGACCGGGGCGGTATGCGGCTGCAGGCAACGGTAGCTGCGGCCCTGATAGCTGACCAGCTGGCCGGCGCGGTAGGGCGCCCCTTCGCGCCAGTTGGCCGGCAGCGGCGGCACGATGCCGCCGTTGCCTTTCTTCAAATCGATGTTGTAGCCATAGCCCGGATAGCCATCGTTGAGATAGACGCGGTTGGCGCTGGCGCTCTGCACCGGCGTGATCACAACCTGCCGCTGCCGTTGGCTGGCCACGCCGATGCGTATGGCGCGCGATGCGGCATTGACCTTGCGCGCCAGCTCGTAAGGCCAGTTGGCCATGCCGGCGTTGGCCGGCGTCAGCTTGACGCTGTGGCTCTCGGCATCATGTCCCAGCGCGTCGAATACCCGCAGCGTCACCGTGCTGTTGGCCGGCAGATCCTCATGCGCGACGACGTTGCCTATCTCTTTCCATGGATTGGCCAAAGGCGGCTTTGCGCCGGGAGTTTGGCCGTCGGTGTCGAACATCACGTCGGAGCACGAGTAAAAGGCCTCCTCGCTGTCTGAACGCTTCCACACGTTGTAGATGATGTGGCGGCCGCTCTTGCCGGCCGGCAGCGGCAGCGTCATCCGATAGCGCTTGTCGCCGTCCAGCCGCGGCGTGCCGTTGATCGTGCCGAACAGTTCCAGATCAGACCACTTCAGCGGCTGCTCCGGCCGCCAGCCGTCGCGCGTGATGTAGAAACGGAAGTATTGGGTGGCATGCGGCGCGGTGGCGCGGTAAACGAACTCGTAGTTGCCTTTGGCGTCCGGCACGATGCGGGTGGCTGGCCAGTCGGCGCGCGGCTGGTTGAAGCCGCGGAATTCGGCCTTGCCGCCGCCGCACAGCGTGCCATCCGGCACCACGGCCTGGTGTTGGTCGCCGGATGGGTTCTGGTTGATGCCGTTCCAGTCATACATCGCCTGAGTGCCGCCGATTTGCCTGGCGTCCTGGCATGCCTTGCTTTTTGGCGCTTCCGGGCCTTCCAGATAGCAGCCGTAGACGCGATTCAGCGGTCGTTCCATCGTGCCGTGGGCCCATAGTTGGGCGCTCAAGCTGCTCAGGACCATCACGGATAGGTGCCAATACGGTTTCATGCGGATTCCTCGTCTGATAGTGGTATGCGGAGGCTTCTACGTCGATCGCGCGGCCATCCTGGGCCGCCCATCCCGGCGTGCGGGGCGCGCCCTGCCAGGCGCGGCGGCTATTGTGGCAAGGTTTGACTGGGAGTTGACCTGTCCCGATGGCCCGGCTTGGCAGCGGGTCGATTTCTTTAAGGCGTCCCGCCGACTGTCGCGGCGATGTCATGTCTCGCGAATCAATTCACCTTGCCTTGATAATTGGTATTGACGTGGTATTAATGTGGTATTAACGTGCGGAGTGTAGCGAACGGATTACGCGGCATTCGGAACAGGGATGGGATACCGGCGGCGGGAGACTAGGCTTACACTGCCATTTTCAGACCACTTGCAGACGACCATGGAAAACCGCTGGCAAGCATTGAAACCGGATGAAACCCTGAGCACCCCGCTGTACCTGCAGCTGTCGCGCAAGCTGGCCGACGCGATCAACGCCGGCTGGTGGCAGGCAGACGAGGCGCTGCCGTCGGAACGGACGTTTTCGGAAGAGCTGGGCATTTCGCGGGTGACCGCGCGCAAGGCGATGGATGTGCTGCTGGAGCAGGGCATGATCCGCCGGCGCCAGGGATCGGGCACCTTCATCACGCCCAGGCTGGAGCAGCCGCTGTCGCGTTTGACCGGTTTTACCGAGCAGTTGAGATTGCGCGGCTTCGTGCCGTCCTCGGTATGGCTGGAGCGCGGGGTGTTTCCGCCCAGCAACGAGGAAGTGATCAAGTTGGGGCTGTCGCCGACCTCGATGGTGGCGCGGCTGAAGCGCCAACGCCTCGCCGACGGCGTGGTGATGGCGATTGAGATGAGTACGATGCCGGTGGCGTATCTGCCGGACCCGCAGTCGGTGGGCACTTCGCTGTACGCCCACCTGGACGCGGCGGGACATTCGGTGGTGCGCGCCCTGCAGCATATCCGGGCGGTGAATGCTTCGGGCGAGATCGCCCAGCTCGCCGGCATCCGGCCGGGCGAGGCGATGCTGTTGATCACCCGTATCGGCTTCAATGCCGACAATGTGGCGATCGAGCTGACCGACACCTATTGCCGCAACGATTATTACGACTTTGTAGCCGAACTGAAACGATGACTTTGAACCAGACCTTGCAGGGCCGCATCCTCACCGCCTCCGGCTGGATGGACGGCGCCGTGCGCCTGGCGGCCGATGGCCGCATCGCAGCGATAGACGCCAGCCTGGCATCGGGCCGGCAGCCGGAACGTTACATTCTGCCCGGCTTCATCGACCTGCACGTGCACGGCGGCGGCGGCGTGGACATCATGGAGGGCGGCAGCGCCGTCTCCCATGTCGCGCGGCTGCACGCCCGTTTCGGCACCACCTCGCTGCTGGCCACCACCATGACCGCGCCGCCGGACGAAATCGCCCGCGTGCTGGCGGACATCGGCCGCTGCAGCAAGGAGCGGGCGCCGGCCGGCAGCCGCGTGCTGGGCGTGCACCTGGAAGGTCCGTACATCAACCCCGGCAAGCTGGGCGCCCAGCCGGACGACGCCTGTCAGGCGGCGATGGCGCAGATCGACGCCTACCGCGCGCTGGCGCCGATCTCGCTGATCACCCTGGCGCCGGAAATCCCCGGCCACATGGACATCATCCGTCTGCTCAGCGCCCAGGGCGTGCGCGTGCAGATGGGCCACACCTTGGGCAGTTACGAACAGGCTGTGGAGGCCCTGCAGCAGGGCGCATCCGGCTTTACCCACCTCTTCAATGCGATGACCGGCCTGCATCACCGCGAGCCCGGCGTCGTCGGCGCGGCCTTGGCGCATGCCGAGTACGCCGAGCTGATCCCCGATCTGCTCCACGTCCATCCGGGCGCCATCCGCACCGCCTTGCGCGCCATTCCGCGTCTTTACTGCGTGACCGATTCCACCGCCGCCGCCGGCATGCCGGACGGCCAGTACAAGCTGGGATCGCACTCGGTGACCAAATGCATGGGCGGGGTGCGTCTGGCCGACGGCACCCTGGCCGGCAGCACGCTGACCATGGATCAGGCGCTGCGCAATCTGGTGAAGATCGGCCTGCCGCTGGCGGATGCCTCGCACCGCCTGTCGCTGTACCCGGCCGACTATCTGGGCCTGGCCGAACGCGGCCGCCTGGAAGCCGGCGTCTGGGCCGACATCGTGGTGATGGACCCGGAACTGAATTTGCAGCAAGTCTACGTTGAGGGAGAGGAAATTGGCCTCGTTGATGCTTGAAGAAGCGCTGTACGCCGCCGAAGCGGTGGCCGCGCAACATATGTACGCCGATGAAGGCCTGGCCGCGCTGGGACGCGAACTGGCCCGCATCCGTCCGCAGCTGGCGCTGACCGTGGCCCGCGGCAGTTCCGACCACGCCGCCAGCTATTTCGCCTATCTGGCGATGCAGCGCCTCGGCGTACCGGTGGTGTCGCTGCCGATGTCCATCGTCACGCTGCACCAGTCGCCGCTGGCGGTGAAGGGGCAGCTGGCCGTCGCAGTATCGCAATCCGGCCAAAGCCCGGACCTGGTCGACACCATGAAGGCCTTGTCCGATGCCGGCGCCCACACCGTGGCGCTGGTCAACAAGCCGCACTCGCCGTTGGCGGAAGCCTGCCATTGGGCGGCGCCGCTGTGCGCCGGCGAGGAAAAGAGCGTCGCCGCCACCAAGAGCTATATCACCGCGCTGTCGGCCGTGGCCCGCCTGGTGGCCCACTGGCAGAACGACGCGGGCCTGCTGGCCGCGCTGGAGAACCTGCCGCAGCGCCTGACCGAGGCCGCGGCCCAGGACTGGTCCGCCGCCATCAAAGTGCTGCAGCCGGCGGAACGCATCATGGTGGTGGGCCGCGGTCTGGGCTTTGCCGTTGCGCTGGAAGCGGCGCTGAAGTTCAAGGAAACCTGCGCGATCCAGGCCGAGGCGTTCTCCGGCGCCGAGATCAAGCACGGCCCGATGGCGTTGATCGACGAAGGCTACCCGCTCTTGGTGTTCGCGCCGCGCGGACCGGAGCAGCAGGGCCTGATCGCCCTGGCCGCCGAGATGCGCGGCCGCGGCGCCAAGGTCTTGCTGGCTGCGCCAGCCGACGTGGACAGCCGCGACCTGACGCTGAGCGTGGCCGATGACGAGGCGCTGGACCCGCTGCTGGCGATTCAGAGCTTCTACCTGATGGCCGCCAGGCTGTCCGAGGCGCGCGGCCTGAATCCCGACGTGCCGCGCCACCTGTCCAAGGTGACCTGCACCCGCTGAGGCGGGCGCGCGCAAGGATGTGAAGGTTTCCCCGCCGCGTCTAGGGCTGTTTGGCCTTTAGACGCTTCCAGACCGTGGCGGCCCGCGGGGCGTCTCCCCCCGCGGGTTGTCGCCGGGTCGGAGGCCTGAGCGGCGGGGGAAGGCGCAGGAGACGGATGTGCGGGTAACGATGTTGTCACCCTCTGCCTGTGCAGGGCGCGGGGAATCTAACGCTGTAAAGTGCTGGGGAGCCGCCGTTTGACAAGACGGCACCAGAATTAACCTGGGAGAGATCTTGTGAGTACTACGAACAAATTTGCAGGCGTACAGCAGCTGGGGCGCGCCCTGATGCTGCCTATCGCCGTGCTGCCGGTGGCAGGCCTGCTGCTGCGTCTGGGCCAGCCCGATCTGCTGGACATCAAATTCATGGCGCAGGCGGGGGATGCCATTTTCAGCAACCTGGCGCTGATCTTCGCCATCGGCGTGGCGGTGGGCTTCGCCAAGGATGGCAACGGCACGTCCGGCCTGGCCGGCGCCATCGGTTTCCTGGTGCTGACCGCCGTGCTGAAAGTGATCGACGAAAAGATCAATATGGGCGTGCTGTCCGGCATTCTGTCCGGTTTGGTCGCGGGGTATCTGTATAACCGCTACAAGGACATCAAGCTGCCCAGCTATCTGGCCTTTTTCGGCGGCAAGCGCTTCGTGCCCATCGTGACCGGCTTTGGCATGCTGGTGCTCGGGGCGGTGCTGGGCTATGTCTGGCCCCCGGTGCAGAATGGCATTGACGCCGTGGGCAAATGGCTGATCGCGACCGGCGAAGTGGGCGTGTTCTTCTTCGGCGTGTTCAACCGTATCCTGATCGTCACCGGCCTGCACCACATCCTCAACAATATTGTCTGGTTCCAGGTTGGCGACTTCACCACCGCCGCCGGCAAGGTGGTGCATGGCGACCTGACCCGCTTCTTCGCCGGCGACAAGACCGCAGGCATGTTCATGTCCGGCATGTTCCCTGTGATGATGTTCGGCCTACCGGCCGCCTGTCTGGCGATGTATCGCACCGCCAAGCCGGAAAACAAGGCGGCTGTCGGCGGCCTGCTGTTCTCCATGGCGCTGACCGCCATGCTGACTGGCGTGACCGAGCCCGTGGAATTCGCCTTCATGTTCCTGGCTCCGGTGCTGTACGGCATCCATGCGGTGCTGACCGGCCTGTCCATGGCCATCATGCAGACGCTGGGCGTGAAACTGGGCTTCGGCTTCTCCGCCGGCCTGTTCGACTACGTCATCAACTATGGCATCGCCACCAAGCCGCTGCTGCTGTTGCCGGTGGGCGCAGTCTACTTTGCCGTCTACTACGCGCTGTTCGTGTTCTTCATCAAGAAGTTCGATCTGAAGACCCCGGGCCGCGAAGATGTGGCCGTGGCGCTGGCTGAGGTTGCCGCCGGCACCGGCCGCGCGCGCGCCTTCATCGACGCGCTGGGCGGCGCCGCCAACCTGAAATCGGTTGACGCCTGCACCACCCGTCTGCGTCTGCAGGTGGCCAGCAACGAGCAAGTGAACGAAGCGGCGCTGAAGGCGCTGGGCTCGCGCGGCCTGATCAAGCCGGCCGCCGGCAGCGTGCAAGTAGTATTGGGGCCGGAAGCCGACCTGATCGCCGACGAAATCCGCAACGCGCTGGCTTCCGGCGCAAGCGCCCCGGCGCCGCAAGCCGCCGCCGAGAAGCTGGTGTCGGCCGCTGCCGCCAACGGCGCCAGCATCGACAAAGCGCGCTGGCTGGCCGCTTTGGGCGGCGAGGGCAATGTGCGCAAGGTGGAAGTGGTGGCCGGCAGCCGGCTGCGCGTGGAAGTGGCCGATGCCGCCCGCGTGGACCAGGCCGCCTTGCAGCAGCTGGGCGCCAGCGGCGTCACCTCGGTGTCGTCTACCGTATTGCACGTGGTTCTGCAAGGCGACGCCACCCCTTACGCGGCGGTTTTACAGGCCTGACGCGGTAAAATGATCAACATTTGATGTAGCGTGTTGATTACATTGTGAAATGAGTGGAAAGTGACAGCGCAAGGCGGGAAATCGCCCTTGCGCTGTTTTCTTAAGGGCATGCGCGGCCTTGGCCGCGATCCGAATTCGCTATTTCGATGGCGTCGTTACCACCATCGAATCATTCATTGAGCTGTCACAAGCTGACAAGGAGACTTCATCATGGCTATCAAAGTCGGTATCAACGGTTTCGGTCGCATCGGTCGCATGGTGTTTCGCGCCATCGCCAAGGACTTCCCGGAGCTTGAGGTGGTTGGCATCAACGACCTGCTCGATCCGGAATACCTGGCTTACATGCTGAAGTACGACTCCGTGCATGGCCGTTTCCAGGGCGACGTCAAGGTGGAGGGCGGCAGCCTGGTGGTCAACGGCAAGACCATCCGCCTGACCGCGGAAAAAGACCCGGCCAACCTGAAGTGGAACGAAGTGAACGCCGAAATCGTCATCGACTGCACCGGCTTCTTCCTGACCAAGGAAGGCTGCCAGAAGCACATCGACGCCGGCGCCAAGAAAGTGGTGCAGTCCGCTCCGTCCAAGGACGACACCCCTATGTTCGTTTACGGCGTCAACCACGACAAGTACGCCGGCGAAACCATCGTTTCCGCGGCTTCCTGCACCACCAACTGCCTGGCCCCGGTGGCCAAGGTGCTGCATGACAACTGGGGCATCAAGCGCGGCCTGATGAGCACCGTGCACGCCGCCACCGCCACCCAGAAGACCGTGGATGGTCCGTCGTCCAAAGACTGGCGCGGCGGCCGCGGTATCCTGGAAAACATCATTCCGTCGTCCACCGGCGCCGCCAAGGCCGTGGGCAAGGTGATTCCGGAATTGAACAAGAAGCTGACCGGCATGGCCTTCCGCGTGCCGACTTCCGACGTGTCCGTGGTTGACCTGACCGTGGAGCTGGAGAAGGAAGCCGACTACGCCGACATCTGCAAGGCGATGAAGGCCGCTTCCGAAGGCGAACTGAAGGGCGTCCTGGGCTACACCGATGAAAAAGTGGTGTCCACCGACTTCGTCGGCAACACCGCGCCGTCCACTTTCGACGCCGACGCCGGCATCGCGCTGGACAAGACCTTCATCAAGGTGGTGGCCTGGTACGACAACGAATACGGCTACACCTGCAACATGCTGCGCTTTGTGAAGCACGTGGCAGGCTGAGCCTGATCGAGTAAGGGAGAGTTGTTCTCTGTTCCGGCTGGCGCCCGCAAGGGCCCCGGCCGTTTTTTCATTCGTCTTCGTGCAGCGCGGGCATGCGCGGCGCTACCGGCGTATCGATGATGATGGAGGTTTTGGTATCGCCAAACTGCATCAGCCGCGCGATCAGGGCCTGCAGCGCGGGCATGGTGTCCACCGCCACCTTGATCATCAGGCCGCTGGTGCCGGTGATGGACGCGCATTCGATCACCTCCGGCGTGTTGCGGATTTCGTCTACCACCACGTAGTACTCCAGGTGCTTGACTGTCAATTCGATCAGGCAGGAAATCGGCAGGCCGACCCGTGAGGGGTCGATCTGCGCGCGGTAGCCGGTGATCACGCCGGTCTGTTCCAGCTTGGCCACGCGGTCCGCCACCGCCGGCGCCGATAGGTTCACGCGCCGCGCCAATTCGGCGAAGCTGATCCTGGCATTTTCATGCAGTGCGGCAAGGATTTTTCGATCAAATCTGTCCATGTTTTGATTGTAAGGTGGAATGTTCAAACAAACAGGAAAACGAAGGCGAAAATAGAAAAAATCCTTCGATTTTTATGCTCGCGTAGCGGAATTGCTACGTAGAATGCACCCCGTAATCAGGAGCAGGCGGCATGTCCCGCCTCCTGTTCCTCTCCAAGATTGGTTGCGGATGAGCGTGTCGCTCGACCCCCTCATTTGAGACTGTCCTGGTGATCTCTTTGTCCCTGGTCTCTTGTCAGATCAATGTTTTGACGACGACCATTCCGGGTCTGCCGCAGCGGCAGGCCCGTTTTTTTTGGCGGTCATGGAACTTCCTGCAAGGATGCGGCACAATGCTCGCGAACGTTTCAAGACATGTCATATTAGTGTCATCTGGCGTTTGTATCCTTGCCACAAAATCAAACCGAGGATAGCCGAATATGGCCGCCAATATCTTGCTCGTGGAAGACGAACCGGCGATTCAGGAGCTGATCGCCTTCAACCTGGCCCAGGCCGGCCATCATGTGCTGCGCGCCGGCACCGCCGAGGCGGCGCTGACGCTGGTGAGGAACGCGCTGCCGGACCTGGTGTTGCTGGACTGGATGCTGCCCGGCGCCAGCGGCGTGGATGTGGCCAAGCGCCTGCGCGCCGACGAGCGCACCCGCCATATCCCCATCATCATGCTGACCGCCCGCTCGGACGAGCAGGACAAGATCATCGGCCTGGAAACCGGCGCCGACGACTATATCACCAAGCCGTTTTCGCCGCGCGAACTGCTGGCTCGCATCAAGGCGGTGCTGCGCCGCCGCGCGCCGCAGATGACCGACGACGCCGTCGATGTGCAGGGTCTGCGCCTGGACCCGGTGACCCACCGCGTCACCGGCCACGGCAATGTGATCGACCTGGGTCCGACCGAGTTCCGCCTGCTGCATTTCTTCATGACCCACCCCGAGCGCGTCCATTCGCGCGCCCAGTTGCTGGATCAGGTGTGGGGCGACCACGTCTTCGTCGAGGAGCGCACTGTGGACGTGCACATCCGCCGCCTGCGCAGCGCGCTGGAAGGCACCAAGCACGACGGCCTGATCCAGACGGTTCGCGGCACCGGCTACCGTTTCTCCGTGCAGCAGTAGGCCGCGATGCGTGAATTCCTGCAACGCACCGCCCTGTGGCTGGTGACCATCACGGTCATCAGCTGCGGTTTCTGGGTCTCATCATCGGCCGACGCCGCGATGCTGGCGCTGGCGATTTGCCTGGGCGCCTGGCTCGCTTTCAATCTGTATCACATCGCGTTGCTGATGCGCTGGCTGCGCCATCCGGTGCCGGAGCGGGTGCCGGACGGCTTCGGCGTCTGGCATACCGTGTTCATGACGCTGTACCGCACCATGCGCACGCAAAGCCAGAGCAAGAAAAAGCTCACCCATGTGCTGGAGCGCTTCATCAACGCCGGCGAGGCGATGCCGGACGGCGTGGTGGTGCTGGACGAGCTGGACCGCATCGAGTGGATCAATCCGATGGCGGTGGAGCATCTGGGGCTGGACCGCAAGCGCGACGTCGGCAACCAGATTCTCAACCTGATCCGCCAGCCGGCCTTCCATGCGTATATGAAGAACGCCAGTTTCAGCCAGCCGCTGATGCTGACCTTCAGCCAGCCGCGCGAGCTGGTGATCTCGCTGCAATTGGTGCCGTTCGACTCCACCCGCAAACTGCTTTTGACGCGCGACATCACCCAGTTGGAGCGGGTGCAGACGGTGCACCGCGATTTCGTCGCCAACGTTTCGCACGAGTTGCGCACCCCGTTGACCGTGGTGGGCGGGTTTCTGGAAACCCTGAGCGATATGAGCGAAGTGGACGAGCGCACGCTGCGCCAGTTCCTGCCGATGATGATGGAGCAGTCGCGGCGGATGCAGAGCCTGGTGGAAGACCTGCTGACGCTGTCCAAGCTGGAAAACAGCCCGAAGGCGGTCAATTCCGAGCGGGTGGACATGCGCGACATGCTGGACACGCTGATGGTGGAGGCCGAAGGCCTGTCGCAGGGCCGCCATCAGGTCAAGCTGCTGCGCAACTGCGATTGTGGCCTGTGGGGCAGCAGCCAGGAGCTGCATTCCGCCTTCGGCAATTTGGTGTCCAATGCCGTCCGCTACACGCCGGAAGGCGGCAGCATCACGCTGGCCTGGCAGGACGAGGGCGATCAGCTGCGCTTCTCGGTCAGCGACACCGGCATCGGCATTCCGCGCGAGCACATCCCGCGGCTGACCGAGCGTTTTTACCGCGTGGACCGAGGCCGCTCCCGCGGCAGCGGCGGCACCGGCCTGGGCCTTGCCATCGTCAAGCACGTGCTGGCGCGGCATCATGCCCGGCTGGAGATCAAGAGCGAGCCGGACAAGGGCAGCACCTTCAGCGTGGTGTTCCCGCGCGAACGCCGCAACGACAGCCAGGCCGCCTGATCCCGTTCGATCCAGCGCAAACCGCCGCGACAATTTTCTTGGCGCGGCGGTTGCGGCGCGCTACGATGTCTGTCTTTACCTCAAGCAATTCCCCCTGGACGCCTCACCATGAATCGTTTGCAAGCCATTCGTCCGTTCGGCCAGCGCATCTGGCTGGACAATCTGTCCCGTGAACTGATCGCCTCCGGCGAACTGTCGCGCCTGCTGGCCGACGACGGCATCGCCGGCGTGACCTCCAATCCGGCCATCTTCTACAAGGCGATCAGCACCGACGCGAGCTATCAGGGCGAGCTGGCGGTGCTGAAGCAGGACGCCGGGCTGTCCGCCGAGGCGCGCTACGAGAAACTGGTGGTGGCCGATATCCAGGCCGCCTGCGATCTGCTGCAGCCGCAATACGAGGCCAGCCAGGGCAATGACGGCTACGTCAGCCTGGAAGTGTCGCCGGAACTGTCGCGCGACGAAGCCGGCACCCTGGCCGCCGCGCGCCGTCTGTGGGCCGAAATCGGCCGCGCCAACGCCATGATCAAGATTCCGGCCACTGCAGAAGGCATCCGCGCCTTCCAGCAGCTGACCCGCGAAGGCGTCAACGTCAACATCACGCTGCTGTTCTCGCTGCCGCAGGTGGAAGCGGTGTGGGATGCCTACATCGCCGGCCTGTCCGCGCGCCTGGCCGACGGCAAGCCGGTGGCCGGCGTCAAGGCAGTGGCCAGTTTCTTCCTGTCGCGCGTAGACAGCCTGCTCGATCCGCAAGTGGCCGAGCCGCACAAGGGCAAGGTGGCCATCGCCTTGTCCAAGGCGGCTTACGCCCGTTACCAGGAGCGCTTCCACGGCGAAGAGTTCGCCAAGCTGCGCGCCGCCGGTGCCCGTCCGCAGTTCCTGCTGTGGGCTTCCACCGGCACCAAGAACGCCGCTTACAGCGACGTGCTGTACGTGGAGAGCCTGATCGGCGACGAAACCGTCAATACCGTGCCGGACGCCACGCTGAGCTGCTTCCGCGATCATGGCAACGCCGCGCTGACGCTGCCGCAAGGCATGGAGCAGGCCAAGGCGCTGTTGGCCGAAGTGGAGGCCGCGGGCATCGACCTGAGCGCCGCCGGCGAGAAGCTGCAGCAGGATGGTCTGAAGCTGTTCGAGGATGCATTCGCCCAGTTGCTGAAGCTCACCGCCTAAGCCCGCGCGGACGGTTGTAACAACGGGTTGCCGGCGTGAGCGGGCAACCCGTTTTGTTTGGAGCGACGCGAGGGTTCAGGCGGCTTCGGCCCGGCGCGTGGCCATGCGGGCGCCGGCCAGCTTCAGCTCTTCCGGGCTCAGCGTGCTGGCGGCGGCGGGAAACAGCCAGGCTTCTTCGGTCGCGGCGTGATCGCGGTACTGGCGGGCGAACTCCTGCAATTCGTTCTTGCTGATCTGCTTGATGCGGCCGTCGCGCAGCGCGACCAGATCGTCGCGGATGGCGTTCCAGCACGAATGCAGGTAGCCATGCTCGGCCGATAATTGCTCCAGCCGCGAGGCGGCGGTGGGAATCCGCTCCTCGATCAGCGGAAACAGTTCTTCTTCTTCATCGGTATGATGGGCGGGCCCGGCGATGTCGAAATAGCGCACCACGTCGTCTATGGTGTTGCGGGCGGCTTCGTCGACGCCATTTTCCTCGATATACGGCGGCAGTTTGTCCAGCAGGTCGCAGAAACGGCGAATCTTGTCATGGCAGGCCAGCAGCATTTCCAGCGGCTGATCGAAGCTGGGCGAGGGATTGGCGCCCATAGTGTTGAGCGTGAGCATGTGGGGTCTCCAGCATATTGAGTCAATCAAGATTGTGCCGCACAGTTCAGGCCCAGGACATGACGTGCCTCAAGTGCAAACTGTCCGTCATAATGGCAGGTGGCGTGCGCGCCGGCTGCGCATGTTCTTGATACCGCTTTGCGCGATGGAACACAAGCCGGATTTTCGCGGAGCGAATCCGGCGCGGAAAACAAGGGAATAGCATGCAGTTGCCGTTCGAAGTGAAGGAACTGGATCGCGCCGACGACAGGCTGGCGCGGGAAGCGCTGCGCGTGCAGCTGGCGGCCCACCAACTGGAAGTGGCGTGGCTGAATTATCCGGCCCTGCCGGTGCTGTGGCCGGACCTGGCTGCGGTGCGCGCCAGCCGCGAGCGCATCCTGGCCGCGTTCGAGGGCGAGGCGCTGCGCGGCCTGGTGGTGGTGTCGCGCCGCCCCGACGGCGGCATCCACATCGAGCGCACGGTCGTGGACCCGGAACATCTGGAACAGGGCTGGGGCTACCGTTTGCTCAACCGCGCGCTGCAGGACGAATCAAGCTGCAGCGTGGACACCGCGGAAGTCAACCAGGCGGCGCTGGCGCTGTACCACAAGGCCGGATTCGTGCAGACCCAGCGCTGGACCACGACCGATGGCTTGGCCTTGTGGCGGTTGGAGTATCGTCCGGCCGAGCCGCCGGCGTTGAAGCTGGGCACCGATGGCTGGGTGACCGGCGCCTTGCAGCAGCCGTCGCCCAATTGCGACGAGCGCGGCCCTGGCTGCGTGCCGGAATTGCTGGTGGTGCACAATATCAGCCTGCCGCCGTTCCGTTACGGCGGACCCGGCGTGGAGCAGCTGTTCGCCAACCGGCTGGACCCGGCCGAGCATCCGTACTATCAAGGCATCCATCAACTCCGGGTGTCGTCCCACTTTTTCATCCGCCGCGACGGCCGGCTGCTGCAGTTCGTGCCGGTCGGCAAGCGCGCCTGGCATGCCGGCGTGTCCAGCTGGCGCGGCCGCGACAAGTGCAATGACTTCTCCATCGGCGTGGAGCTGGAAGGCTGCGACTTCGAGCCGTTCAGCGAGGCGCAATACCGCACGCTGGCGGCGCTGGGCATGGAGCTGAGACGCCATCTGCCCTTGTCGGCCATGACCGGGCACGAACATATCGCGCCGGGCCGCAAGACAGATCCTGGGCCGTGGTTCGACTGGAAGCGGGCGCAGGCCGCCTGCGGCCTGGCCTTGGGCTAGCGGCGCCATTCGCCGCTATGTCAGTTTCAGATACGGCCGGGGATGGTCGCCGAAGGCCAGCGCCTCGCCCGGCAGCGCAAACAGCGCGTAGCTGAAGCCCAGGTAAAACGCCGCCTCGTCGCTCAGCCGCGAAATGGCGTCCAGATTGCCCAGCAATTCGCGGAACGGCAGCTGCACTCGCGTGTCGCCGTTTTCGACAAAGCCGACGCTGTGTTCGAAGACCACATGCCGCGGCCGGAAATCGCCGGCGACGGCGACATCGGAAAAGTCGTATTGAGCCAGCAAGGCGGGACGCTTGCGCGCGACCTTGCCGGCCACTACGCCGGCCAGCAGGATCTCGTCGCGCGGCAGGCCGCGCAGATCGGCCAGCTTCACCTTCCGCTCCAGGCTGAGGCGATAGGTCTGGGCGGTGTTGACCAGCCGCACTGTGATCGCTTCGGCGCCGATGTCTTCTATGGTGAGCGCGCTCACAACACCCCCAGGATCAAGGAGGCCTTGGCTTCCAACTCGCCGCGTTCCAGTTCCGGGCTGGAGCGCGCGCTCAACGTGCTGCCCACGCGGGTGGTGGCCAGGCCGTGCGCCAGCAGCGCGCTGCGGATCACGGTGCCCAGCTCCGCCTCGCCGGCGCAAACATAACCGCAGGCGCCGGCGTACCAGTAGCGGGTTTCGTGTTCGGCCAGCAGCCGGGCGGCGGCATCCACCGGCGTGCCGATGACGGTGGCGGGCCACAGGTGGTCGCAGATGGCGTCAGCCAGCGTTTTGCCTGGCTTCAGCCGCGCGCTGATGCTGGCCGATGTGTGGAACACGTTGGCGAAGCGTTCCACTTCCCGCGCCACGTCGACGCGGATGTCTTCGCAGCAGGCCTCCTTGGCCAGGATGTCGGCGCGTACGCATTCTTCCAGTTCGAACTTGTCCTTGTCCGACGCCAGCAGTTTCTCCACTTGCAGCCGGTCTTCGGCTTCATCGCGGCCGCGCGCGACGGTGCCGCAGATCGGGCTGGTGCTGAGCCGCCCGTCTCGCAGCCGCAGGAACATCGCCGGCGAAGAGCCGGCCAACTGGAAGTCCCCGCCGTCGAAATACAGGTTGTACGGAGCGGGATTGCGTTGCAGCAGGTCGCGGTGAATCTGGTAGGCGTCGCGCGCGCAGGGGCGCTGGATGGCGAAGCTGGGGTTGACCGAGCGCAGCGCGCCGTCGGCGATGCGCTGGCTGGCGATATCGTACATGCGCGGGTAGGGCTGGCCACGGCCGGCGGCGAAGTCGTCGGCGTTCAGCAGCGGCCCCAGCGCCAGCGGCCAGGCTTCGCCGCCGGCATCGGCCGGGTCGAGCAGATAGTCCACGGCCACGCCGTCCACGATCAGCCGCTCCGGCAGGTGGAACACGCCCAGCAGGCCGCTGCCCAGTCCCCGCTTGGCGTGGATCAGCTCATAGCAGAAGAAGCCGTAGAGGCCGAAATGCGGGTCGGCATCGAAGCGCGCGGGCAAGTCCAGCAAGGGCTGCAGACGGGTTGGCAACGGCGCGGAAGGGTCAAGCGGCAGACGCCGCGCGCCGGGCGCGCTGGCGTCGGGCATCAAACCCAGCAACGGCGTCAGCGCCTCGACGATGCGGACGCCATTGCGGCTGCGCGGCAGCAGCGCGATGCGGTCGCCGAAGAACAGCACGCTGAGCGCGGCGCGTTCGACCGCGCGGGCGCGGTGCGCGTATTTGCCGGTGTAGTCGTAGTTGCATTGCAGCGCGAACAGCGGCGGACGCGGCGCGGTTTGCGGGACGGATACGGAATGCAGCTTGATCATGTTCATACTTGCAGGTAGCGGGAGGAGAATTTGACCTTGCGGCCGCCGGGGACGGTTTCGATCCAGGCTTGATAGCGGTACAGCAACTGGACGATGAGTTGGGAAATCCAGGACAGCACCACGGTGGATGAAAATTTGAAGACCAGGCTGAAGGCGAAGATCTTCACGATGGTGGTGAAGGGGAAGACGCCGTAGAAGGCGATCATGAAGCAGATGGCGGTATACACCACTTCGCCGATCACCGACGAGAAGATGTCGCGGACGAAGTACAGCCGGCTCGACCACAAACTCTTCAGATAGAGCAGGAAGCGGGTGTTGAACTGGCTGCCGATCAGGCAGCCGATCGCGAACGAGATCGAACCGCGCACAATGTGTTCGCTGATCAGCACATAACTCTGGTTCAGCGCTGCGCAATGGCCGCGCTCGCCCTGCGGCAACAGGCTGCAGTCGCGTTGCGACAGGCTGAGCGCGGTAAAGGACGCGGCAAACAGGATTTCCGCCAGGCAGGTGGCGAACAGTATCTGGTTGGAGCGCTGTTTGCCATAGACCTCGGCGATGGGGTTGAGCAGCATCAGGATGATGGGCATGGTGAAGGTGCCCAGGCTGGCTTCGGTGCCGAAGACCTGGATCACCTTGTAGGAGGTCAGATTGGACGCGATCGCCGAGATCAGGATCAGGAAGGACAGGATCACGATGGGATCGATGCAGGCCAGCGCGCGGTTGGCCAGGTCTTGGAGTCGTTTCATGTGTTTTTCCGAAAAATGATGGCCACCACGCAGCCGAAGGCCGCGTGGCCGTTGTCTTCCAGGCTGAGCGCGCCGCGATCTGCGAAGACGGCCCGGCCATGCCAGGGCGGGGCGGTTTGCACGACCACCACCGAGCGGCGCGGGAATACGCGCTGACGGAACAGCGCCTGGTCTATGGCGAGTACCGAATCGTCCACCGACGGCTCTAAGGGGATGAACTCGTCCCATATCGGCTGGCGGCCGTCGCTTAACGCGGCCAATTGGTCAACGCTGCGGATCACAGGCGCCATGCCGGCGGCGGCGGCGCTGCCCAGGCCGATATCCAGCGCGCGGCTTATCGCAAGCGCATTGCTGAAGGTCAGCTCCCGTTCTTCATATAAGCCCCGATGCAGCGTCGACTGCTTGATGCCGGTGATGCGGGCTAACTCGCTGAGGGAAATTCTTTTATCGCGGATTCTGCGTATCGCACTTTGCTTGAATTCATGCAATACCGAATGGGGGCGGGTGGTTTTTTTTGCCTGCATTATATTGTTTGAGTGTGAATATTCTCTTGTCTGATAAATCGTATTGAGATGGATGGCTGGGTGGATTCTATTTTTTCTGGAAGAAATAGGTTCGGCTGTGCTAGATTGGATCGCTTATGATTTATGTCATAAATTAAATGTTTATTGTTGTTTTCAAAGGATAATTTAAACTGTCTGCTTGGCGATTGTCTGGTTTTCAGGTTTTCATCGGGCGGCGGTGCTTTCTTGATTCAGGTGAATAAGCCAGAAAATATCGATTTCTTTATTTATTTTCCGACGCAATATTTTGCGGATGAAATTTTATGCCGTTGCAATTGAATTGGGCAACGGAAAAGTGAAAAGCACGAGAGCTGGATAGGGATCAGACAAATGCAATCAGCGACAGCGGTGCGGGCGGGAGGACAAATGAGGGGCGCGTATATACAGACCGTTTCCGGGCGGTATCTGAATGTGATGGACCCGCGGCCGGAAGACATAGACATCGTCGATATCGCCCACCATCTGGCGCATCTCTGCCGCTTTGGCGGCGCCTGCCGCCAGTTCTACAGCGAGGCCGAGCATGCGGTGCGGATGACGGAAATCCTGCCAGGGCGGCTGCAGCTGGCCGGCTTGCTGCATGGGGCGGCCAAGGCCTATGCCGGCGAAGTGGTGCGGGCCGATGGTGAGGGCGGCGCGCCCGAATCGCGGCGGCTGGCGGCGGCGGTGGAGGCGCGTTTCGAACTCCAGCTCAGCGGCGAGGACAGGGCCGAGCTGGCCTTGGCCGACGCCCGGCTGCTGGCGACCGAGCGGCGCGACCTGATGCCGCCGGACCGGCAGCCGTGGCCCATCCTGATGGGGGTGCAGCCGCTGCCGGAGCGGATCTGGCCGATGACCATTTCCCTGGCGCTGGCGCGCTTCTGCGAACAGTATGAGCAAGCCCTGCGCTGGCCGCAGCCGTCGCGCATTCAGTTCCGCCAGGACGCGCCGTGTTGAGCGGCCATGAAAAAGGCGCGTCCGGGTGGACGCGCCTGTGAGCGGTTTTGGCGGCGGATCTACAGCTCCACTTGCGCCCCAAGCTCCACCACGCGGTTGGTCGGCACCTGGAAGAAATCGGTCGCCCGCAGCGCGTTCTTGCTCATCCAAACGAACAGCTTCTCGCGCCAGAGCGCCATGCCGGGATGGTCGGTGGGGACGATGGTTTCTCGCGACAGGAAGAACGAGGTGTCCATCAGCTCCATTTCGAAGCCTTCCTTGGCGCACATTTCGATCACCTGCAGCACGTTCGGATCTTCCTTGAAGCCGTAGCGCGCCACCACGCGCCAGAACGATGCCGACATCTGCACGATGTCCAGCCGGTCTTCGTCGGAGATGTAGGGCACGTCCTCGGTGCGCACCGTCATCAGCACCACCCGCTCATGCAGCACCTTGTTGTGCTTCAGATTGTGCAGCAGCGCGTGCGGCACGCCGTGCAGCGTGCTGGTCAGGAATACCGCTGTGCCTTGCACCCGGGCCGGCGGAAAGGCTTCCAGGTTTTCGATGAAGCCATCCAGCGGCAGCGCCTGTTCGCGCAGACGGTTGAACAACAGTTCGCGGCCGCGTTTCCAAGTGCTCATCAACAGGAAGATCACCGCGCCCATCGCCAGCGGCAGCCAGCCGCCATCGGCGATCTTGTGGAAGTTGGCGCTGAAGAAGGCCAGATCGATGATGCCGAAGACCAGGGTGATGCCCAGCGCCAGCGGCAGCGGCCAACGCCAATTGACGCGGGCGACCACGAAGAACAGCAGCGTGGTGATCAGCATGGTGCCGGTGACGGCGATGCCGTAGGCCGCCGCCAGGCTATCGGACGAGCGGAAAGTCAGCACCACGATCAGCACCGCGATCATCAACAGCCAGTTGATGAAGGGCATGTAGATCTGGCCGATTTCCTGCGCCGACGTATGCTGCACCTCCATGCGCGGGCTGTAGCCGAGCTGGATGGCCTGGCGCGATAGGGAGTAGGCGCCTGAGATCACCGCCTGCGAGGCGATCACGGTCGCCAGCGTGGCCAGGACAATCAGCGGCACCAGGCCCCAGTCCGGCGCCAGGATGAAGAACGGGTTCTTGATGGCGGACGGATCGCGCATCAGGAGCGCGCCCTGGCCGAAGTAGTTCAGGGCCAGGCCGGGCAGCACCAGCGCGAACCAGGCGCGGCGGATCGGCGTCTTGCCGAAGTGGCCCATGTCGGCGTACAGCGCCTCGGCGCCGGTCAGCGCCAGCACCACCGAACCCAGCGTCAGGAAGGCGTGGAAGCCGTGTTGCTGGATGAAGAGAACAGCGTAAACCGGGTTGAGGCCGTGTAGCACGGCCGGCGTGACCAGGATTTCCTTCAGGCCCATCAGGCCGATGGTGGCGAACCAGACCATCATCACCGGGCCGAACATCATGCCCACCTTGGCGGTGCCGAAGCGCTGCAGCAGGAACAGCCCCAGCAGCACGGTCACCGCCACCGGCAGCACCCAGGTCTGCATCTGCGGGGAAAGCACCTCCATGCCTTCGGCCGCGGACAGCACCGAAATGGCCGGCGTGATGATGGCGTCGCCGTAGAACAGCGCGGCGCCGAACAGGCCGAGCAATACGATCTTCCAGCGCGCGGCGTGGGTGGTGTAGTGCCGCGCCAGCGCCATCAGCGCCATGATGCCGCCTTCGCCGCGGTTGTCGGCGCGCAGAATGAAGGCGACGTATTTGATCGACACCACGAAAATCAGCGACCAGAAGATCAGCGAGAGGATGCCGAAGATGTTGTCAGGCGTGGTGGGAATGTTTTGTCCGGTGAAGCACTCGCGCAGCGTATACAGCGGGCTGGTGCCGATATCGCCGTATACCACGCCGAGCGCCGCCAGCGTCAGGCCTGCCATCGCCTGTTTGTTTTGTTCCTGCATAAGTTTCCATTGCGGTTGTTCATCGTCGTCGTTGCGGCGGCGATGGTTGAGCCGGATGCATTTTGCGGCTGCGTCGTAACATCATAGTCGATGACAGCGGCCGATAAAAAAACCATAAAAATGCTCGGAAGCGCGCAGGTTACCCCAGTGGCCCCAGCCCGCCAAGCGCGGGTAGGCCTGCCGTAAACAGGGTTGTTGTACCGCAACAACTGCCAAGCGCCTAGCGGTTGACGCGGCCTGCGCCGACGTGACAGGGGCGTGACGCTTGGCCGCCAAGGCGGGACGACGCTACAATCGAAGACATTTAGCCGAATTCCAAGGACGCATCATGCGCGCATCGCAGTTTTTCATCTCCACCCAGAAAGAAGCTCCCGCCGACGCCGACATCACCAGCCAGAAGCTGATGCTGCGCGCCGGCTTCATCCGCAAGCAAGCCGCCGGCATCTATTCCTGGATGCCGATGGGCCTGCGCGTGGTGCGCAAGGTGGAAAACATCATCCGCGAAGAGATGAATCGCGCCGGCGCGATCGAAGTGAGCCTGCCGGTGGTGCAGCCGGCCGAGCTGTGGCAGGAAACCGGCCGCTGGGACGCGATGGGCGCCGAGCTGCTGCGTTTCAAAGACCGCCACGAGCGCGATTTCGCCCTGCAGCCGACCGCCGAGGAGGTGATCACCGACATCGCCCGCCGCGAGCTGCGCAGCTACCGCGCGCTGCCGAAGAACTTCTACCAGATCCAGACCAAGTTCCGCGACGAGCGCCGCCCGCGCTTCGGCGTGATGCGCGGCCGCGAGTTCACCATGAAGGACGCCTACTCGTTTGACCGCAGTGCCGAAGACGCCCTCAAGAGCTACGACAATATGTACGCGGCCTACCGCCGCATCTTCGATCGTCTGGGCCTGACCTACCGCGCGGTGGCGGCCGACACCGGCGCCATCGGCGGCGATCGCTCGCACGAATTCCAGGTGATCGCCGATACCGGCGAGGACGCCATCATCTACTGTCCGGACTCCGAATACGCCGCCAACATCGAACTGGCCGAGGCGTTGGCGCCGGCCGGCGAGCGCGCCGCCGCATCGGCCGCGCTGACCAAGGTGCACACGCCCAAGGTCAAGACCATCGCCGAGCTGGTCGATTTCCTGAAGATCGACATCAAGCAAACCGTCAAGGCGGTGGTGGTGGAAGGCGAAGAGGGCGAGGCCGTGCTGATGATGGTGCGTGGCGACCACGAATTGAACGAGGTGAAGGCGCAAAAGGTGGCCGGCATCAAGAACCCGCTGACCTTCGCCAGCCCGGCCGCCATCCGCGACGCCTTCGGCGCCAATCCCGGCTCGCTGGGCCCGGTGGGCTTCAAGGGCCGCGTGATCGCCGACCGCACCGTGGCCAAGATGGCCGATTTCGTCATCGGCGCCAATGAGGACGACCAGCACTACACCGGTGCCAACTTCGGCCGCGACTGCGCCGAGCCCGAAGTGTTCGACATCCGCAACGTGGTGGAAGGCGACCCGTCGCCGGACGGCCAGGGCGTGCTGGCCATCCAGCGCGGCATCGAGGTGGGCCACGTGTTCTACCTCGGCACCAAGTACTCCGCCGCGATGAACGCCACCTTCCTGGACGAGGACGGCAAGCCCAAGCCGTTTGAAATGGGTTGCTACGGCATCGGCGTGACCCGCATCCTGGGCGCGGCCATCGAACAGAACTACGACGACAAGGGCATGATCTGGCCGGATTCCATCGCGCCGTTCGCGGTGGTGATCTGCCCGGTCGGCTACGACCGCTCCGAAGCGGTGAAGGAAGCCGCCGACAAGCTGCACGCTGAACTGCTGGCCAAGGGCGTGGACGTGATGCTGGACGACCGCGGCGAGCGCCCGGGCGCGATGTTCGCCGACTGGGAGCTGATCGGCGCGCCGCACCGCATCACCATCGGCGACCGCGGCCTGAAAGAAGGCAAGGTGGAGTATCAGCACCGTCGCGACAGCGAAGCGACTGCCGTTGCCGCCGACGCCATCCTGGCCCACGTGCTGGATAAGCTGGCCTGATGAAACCGCGCCTCGTGCTTCTGCCGCTTTGCCTGCTGCTGGCGCATGCGCCAGCGTGGGCCGGCGCGCAGAAGGAGGAGGCGCTGTCGGCCAATGTGGCGTCGGCGATGAGCCGTTCGATTTCCGACGTCAACGCGCCGCGGCTGGTGTTCGACAACCCGCGCGAGGGCCAAGCCTGGCTGGCGGAGATGTCGGCGCGCCTGCAAAAGCGCATTCCAGACCCATGGGTGCGCGAGCGGCTGCTCACCGCCATCCAGTACGAGGCCACCCGCGCCGGGCTGGACCCGCAACTGGTGCTGGGCCTGATCCAGGTGGAGAGCGGCTTCAACAAATACGCGATTTCCGGCGCCGGCGCGCGCGGCCTGATGCAGGTGATGCCGTTCTGGCCGCGCCATATCGGCACGCCGCAGCACAATCTGTTCGATCTCAGCACCAATCTGCGCTACGGCTGCACCATTCTGCGGCACTACTTGGACATCGAGCGCGGCAATCTGTACCGCGCCTTGGGCCGCTATAACGGCAGCCTGGGCCAGCCGGAATACCCCAATATGGTGATGGGCGCCTGGAAGAAAAAATGGGCGTGGACGCCGCCCGCCGCAGTGCGCACGGCGGCCTTGCCATGAAAAAACCGGCCAATAGGCCGGTTTTTTGTCGCCAGAGCATGGCTTTGCAAGCGCTGGCTCGGGAAGGCTGGCGTCTGGTGTCGCGGCTCAGTCTTCCTGCGCCTGCAGCATCTTTTTCAGCAGGTGGGCCAGCGTGGCGCGTTCTTCGCCGTCCAGCATTTCCAGCAACTCAGACTCTGCGGCCAGATGGTGGCCGGCGGCGTCTTCTATCACCTGGAAGCCCTTGGGCGTCAGCGTGACGATCACGCCGCGTCGGTCGTCCGGATCCGGCGAGCGCTGAACCAGGCCGGCTTCTTCCAGCCGGTTGATGCGGTTGGTCAGCGCGCCGGACGAGATCAGCACCATGCCTTGCAACTGGTTGGGCGACAGCTGATACGGCTCTCCGCGGCGGCGCAGCGCCGCCAGCACGTCAAATTCGCCTACATTGAGATTATGGCGAGCCAAATCCTGCAGCACCCGGCGGGTGATGAAGTATTCCATCCGCACGATGCGGCCGATGACCTCAGTGGCGGAGGTATCGAGATCGGGGCGGACTTCGTTCCACAGGGCGACAATGCGGTCAATCTGGTCTGGTACTTGCTGCATGCTGCTGATTCCTGATCGTAAGGTAAGCACGGCGAATCCGGTCGGGCGCAAGAGTATCACGACTTCAAAATATACTATCTTCATCTAAAGACAAATGCTGCAGATCAACTATGTTGCAGCGCGGGATCCTTGCCAGAATGCCGAATCAGCGATATATTTACATGTAAAGATTCTTTATATGAAGATAAATGCCGCATAGCGGCGGGAGTTAAAGCTTGAAAACAGCGGTACGTGGCGATGTGCTGAGTTTCCGGGGCAATCCGTTCCGGGAGGCTGAGCGGGATTGCCTGGCGTTCCAGCGCGACGCGCTGGTTGTGATGGAGAACGGACGCATCGCGGCATGCGGCCCGGCGGCAGAGCTATTGCCGACGCTGCCGGCCGATCTGGCGGTGGCGCATTATCCGGATCACCTGATCCTGCCGGGCTTCATCGACTGCCATGTCCACTATCCGCAGACCGAGATGATGGCCGCCTACGGCGAGCAATTGCTGGACTGGCTGCATCACTACACTTTCGTCACCGAGCAGGGCTTCGCCGACGAGGCGCATGCGCGGGACGTGGCGCGCGTGTTCCTGGATGAGCAACTGCGCAACGGCGTCACCACCGGCTGCGTGTTCGGCACTGTGCACGCGGGGTCGGTAGATGCGCTGTTCGAGGCGGCGGCAGGCCACAATCTGCGCATCCTGGCCGGCAAGGTCTGCATGGACCGCCATGCGCCGCCAGCGCTGCTGGACACGCCGCTGACCGCCTATGAGCAATCGCGCGCGCTGATCCAGCGCTGGCATGGCAAGGGCCGCGCCGAATATGTGATCACGCCGCGCTTCGCGCCGACTTCCAGCCATGGCCAACTGGAAATGCTGGGCGCGCTGGCGGCGGAGTTCCCCGATGTCGCCATCCAATCCCATATTTCGGAAAACCTGGACGAGATCGCCTGGGTCAAGCAGCTGTTCCCCGGCTGCCGCGACTACGCCAGCGTCTATCAGCGCTACGGCCTGTTGCGGCCGCGCGCGGTGTACGGCCATGGCATCCACCTGAGCGATGAGGAGCTGCAGGCTTTCCACGACAGCGGCGCTTCGCTGGCCCACTGCCCGACCTCCAATTTCTTCCTGGGCTCCGGCTGCCTGAACCTGCGCCGCTGCGTCGAGGGCGAGCGGGCCATTCCGGTCGGCCTGGGCACCGACTTGGGCGCCGGTACCAGCTTCTCCATGCTGCAGACCATGAACGCGGCTTATATGGCGGCGCAGAGCCACGGCAAACCGCTGTCGGCGGCGCAGGCATTCTATCTGGCCACGCGCGGCGGCGCGGAGGCGCTGGGCATCGCCGACAAGGTGGGCAGTATCGCCGTCGGCATGGAGGCCGATCTGGCGGTGCTGAACCTGCGCTCCACGCCGCTATTGGATTTCCGCATGCGCTACGCCCGCGACCTGTCCGAAGCCTTGTTCATCCAGATGATGCTGGGCGACGATCGCGCGGTGGCGGCGACATATGTGGCCGGTAGCCCGGTGTATCGGCGCGCGGCAGCGTAAAGCGCAGGCAAGGCGACAGCAAGCAGGCGGATGGCCACTAGGGCTCCGCCTGCTTGCCATTGTGGATAACTTGAGATTTCTCCGGGCGTTGTGGATAAGTTTGCCGTCTACTGACGCACTGCCACCGCGATGCGGGTAAAGGCATTCATCAGCGCGATCGCCAACGTCAGGTCGGAGATTTCCGCTGCGCTGAAATGCTCGCCCAAAGCCTGATACAAGTCATCCGGCGCGCGGCTTTCGCCGATGCGGGTCACCGCTTCCGTCCAGGCGATGGCGGCGGCTTCGCGCGGCGATAGGATCTCCGCCACGTCCCAGCCGGCCAGCGCGTCGAGTTTTTCCTGGCTTTCGCCGCGGCGGCGCAGCGCGTGGCTGTGCAGCTTCAGGCAGAAGGCGCAGCCGTTCAGCTGGGCCACGCGCAGATAGACCAGTTCGATCAGCGGCAGGCCCAGGCTGCTCTCCGCCAGTGCGTTCTTGCAGGACAGCAAGCCTTGATAGGCCTGGGGCGACAGTTTGGTGTAATCGAGTCTCATCATTCATCCTTTCGGGTTCAGCGCGGACTGGGCGCTGGTGGCGGGCGCGCGCCAATTCAGCAGGCGTGCGGTCAGTTTCTGCAGGGGTGGCGCCAGCAGCAGCACCGCGCCCATTGCGACCGGCCAGGCCTGGGCGAAGGCGTGCAGCCAGTGCGCCAGAAAATCGGCATGCAGCCCCAGATTCAGGCTGGTGAACCAGGCAGTCATGACCAGGGACATGGCCCCAGACATCAGCAGCGAGAACAGCAGGCGTTGGCGCAGAGCGGGATGCATGGCGTGATTCTCCGTCGGTTTTTGATGAGCAGAGTCTAGTAAAAAGCGAATTGCGAAAATAGAATGAAAAAATCAATTTCAAATTCCATTTTTGCAATCATGCTGGATGATCTGGATCTGTTTGTGGCGATTGTGGATGCCGGCAGCCTGCGCGCGGCGGCGCTGCGCCTGGAGATGCCGGCGCCGACCTTGACGCGGCGGCTGCAGGCTTTGGAGGCGAGGCTGGGTTGCAAGCTGCTCAATCGCAGCGCGCGGCGCATGGTGCCGAGCAACGAGGGCTGGCAGTACTACGAGCAGTGCAAGCCCTTGCTGGCGGCGCTGCGGCAAGCCACGGCGTCGCTGGACGCGACGCTGAACCGGGTGGAGGGCGTGGTGAGGCTGATGGCGCCGCTGAATATGGCCAACGATATGCTGCTGCCGCTGTGGGAGCGGCTATTGCGCGACCATCCGCAGCTGCGGCTGGAGTTGAAGCTGAACAATAATATGGACGATTTGTATAGCGGCATGGCGGATCTGGCGCTGCGGGTGGGGGAGCAGACCGACCCCTCGCTGCAGCAGCGCCGCGTCGGCGCGGTGCGTACCATTCTGGTCGCCGCCCCAGCCTATCTGGAAGCGCATGGCGAGCCGGAGCGGCCGGCTGAATTGGCGGCGCACCGACTGCTGATGTCGGAGCCGTTTCAGCGCTGGAAACTGCGTCACCGGGAAAGCGGCGAGGAGGTGGAGTGGCCGGTCGCGCCGTGCCTGCAAGCCAACGATATGCTGCTGACGCGGAGGCTGGCCGAGGCCGGGGCCGGCATCGCCGTCAGTCCGCTCAGCATTTGCCACCGTCAGGTGGCCGATGGCACGCTGCGCCGCGTGCTGGAGTCATGGGAGATCGCCACGCGACCGGTGTACGCCGTCTGGCCGCAGCGGCGCGCCTTGCCGGCGCGGGTGCGCGTGGTGCTCGATGCCCTGCTGGCGTTTGCCGCAGCGGAGCCGCGCTTGCAGGAGTGAAGGCTTATTTGCCGCCGCGCGGCGGCTTGGGCAGCAGGACCAGCCGGGTGCCGGCCAGCCTGTCGTGCAGGTGGCGGCCTTCCTTGTCGTAGAAACGGGCCAGGAAGGGCAGCAGCCACCAGATCAGCGCCAGCCACTTGGCCGCCGGATGGTCGCCATAGCTGCGTTGCCACCCGAGGTAGGAGATCACCGGCAGGCCGACGAACAGCATCGCCGCGACGGCAAAGCGCATCAGCGCCTGCTGCCAGTTCAGCAGCCTGCCGTCGGCCGTCACCAGCCGAATGTGCCAGGTCTTCATTGCGGCGGTTTGGCCGCTGCGCGTCCAGCAGTAGCCGAAGTAGGCGAACAGCACGCCGGCCGAGGACAGCTGGATCAGGCTGTGCAGCAGCCAGGAGTCTTGGCCCAACATCAGTTGCAAGGGGGTCAGCACGGCGCTGGTGATCAGCAGCATGGCGACGATCAGCAGCGATTCGTAGAACAGGCTGGCCAGACAGCGAGACAGGCTGGGGGCGGCGGTTTCGGTCATTGGGCGATGGAGGCGTCGGGTTGGGCGCGCTGCTGGCGCAGGCGCTGCATCACTTGCTCGCGCTGGTCAGGCGGCAGCTGCTGCAGTTTTTTCCAGTTGGCGCGGATTTCGTGGCGTTGCTGCGGCGTCAGCTCGGACCAGGCTTTCAGCTTCCGCTGCGCCCGTTGCTGCTGCTGAGGCGCCAGATTGGCGAAGCCAGGCACGATGGCCAGCAGGCTCTGTTTTTTGTCCGGCGAATAGCGGTTCCACTCGCCGGCCAGCGGCGCCAGCACCTGCTGTTGTTGACTGTCCAGCTGGTCCCAGCTCGGATTGGCGGGCGGAGAGGCCTGGGCGAACACGGGGCAGAGCAGACCGGCCAGGCACAAGGCGCTGGCCAGGTGTGCGGCCTTATTCATGCAGCCCCCGGCTGAAATGCGGCTCCAGCAGCGAGTTCAGCGGCAGATCCTGCGACAGCACCGTCGCGTCCACCGATTCCGATTCGGCCAGCAGCCCCTCGGCCAGCATCAGGCTGGCGGCGGCGATCGCGGCAAAACCGATGGCGGCCCCGCCGCGGCGCAGCATCACCAGATGGCGCTGCGCCCATAGCGCCAGCCGCTCGTGCAGGCTGACTGGCTCGGCGGCGCGCATATCATACTGTTGCATGGCGCGCTGGCGCGCGGCTCTCAGGCGCGCCAACTGCTGCGGCGTTGGGTCGGAGGACGGATTGTCGAGTATGCGGGTGATGTGATTCGGCAAATGGTCGCCCGGGCTATCTTTGGCGTGTTTCATAGCAGTACTCCCTTTTGCGCAAGGATGGCGGCCAGGGTGTGGTTGGCGCGCGAGCAATGCGTCTTCACGCTGCCTTCCGAACATCCCATCACGAGAGCGGTTTCGGCGACATCCAGTCCCTCCCAGTAACGCAGCAGAAAGGCCTCGCGTTGACGCGCCGGCAAGAGCTTAAGCGACGCGTCTATCATCTGTGCCACTTCCTTGCGCAGATACCATTTCTCGGGGTTGGTATGCGCCTCGTCGGCGGCCACATCCAGGGTTTCCAGCGGGTCCGGACTGTCGTCCTCGGCATGGGTAGGGATCAGCGACGACAGCAGGGTGCTGACGAAGCTGCGCACCTTGCTGCGACGGTAGTGGTCGCGGATGGTGTTCTGCAGTATGCGCTGGAAGATCAGCGGCAGTTCCTCGGCCGGCGCGTGGGCGTAGCGGTCGGCAAGCTTCATCATCGAGTCTTGCACGATATCCAGCGCGTTCTCTTCCTGCCGCACCGCGTACAGCGCCTGCTTGAAGGCGCGTTTTTCCACCGACTGGAGGAAGTCGGCCATTTCCTTGCGGCTTGCCATCTGTGCGTTTCGGGTTGATGCCAACCTGCGATGGTAACAGAGCAGGAATCACTCGGCTAGTCCGTTTTTTTGCCTGAAATTACCGGCAGTTAGCGCCATTTTGCACCTGCACAAAAGCACTTGACCGTGCTTTGAGCAATACGCTAAGGTCTTTGAGCAAACGGGATGAAATTAATACGAAACAGAGGCGATATGCAGATATCGGGCGCCGAAATAGTAGTCCGCTGCCTGCAGGAAGAGGGGGTCGAATTTGTTTTCGGCTACCCGGGTGGCGCGGTACTGGAAATATACGATGCCATCTTCCGGCAAGACAAGTTCAAGCACGTGCTGGTGCGACACGAGCAGGCCGCGGTGCATGCCGCGGACGCGTACTCGCGTTCTAGCGACAAGATAGGCGTGGCGCTGGTGACCTCCGGTCCCGGCGCGACCAATGCCGTCACCGGCATTGCCACGGCCTATATGGACTCCATCCCCATGGTGGTGATCTCCGGCCAGGTGCCGTCGCCGGCCATCGGCCTGGACGCGTTCCAGGAAGTGGACATGGTGGGCATCACCCGGCCGTGCGTGAAGCACAACTTCCTGGTCAAGGATGTGAACGAGATAGCCGCCACCATCAAGAAGGCGTTCTACATTGCCAAGAGCGGCCGGCCCGGCCCGGTGGTGGTGGATATTCCAAAGGACATCACCCAGCAGCGCGCGGAGTTCCGTTACCCGGACAGCGTGCATATCCGTTCCTATGTGCCGGCTACCCGCGGCCATAGCGGACAGATCAAGAAAGCGGTGAACCTGCTGCTTGAGGCGAAGCGTCCTTATATCTACGTCGGCGGCGGCGCCGTGCAGGGCCGCGCCGAGGCAGAGGTGACCGAGCTGGCGCGCCTGCTGAACCTGCCGTGCACCAACACGTTGATGGGCCTGGGCGCCTATCCGGGCTCGGACCGGCAGTTCCTCGGCATGCTGGGCATGCACGGCACCTACGAAGCCAATATGGCCATGCAGAATTGCGATGTGCTGGTGGCCGTGGGCGCGCGTTTCGACGACCGCGTCATCAGCGTGCCGTCGCATTTCCTCGGCCAGCCGAAGAAGATCATCCACATCGACGTCGATCCGTCGTCCATCTCCAAGCGCGTGCGCGCCGACATCCCCATCGTCGGCGACGTCAAGCTGGTGTTGCGCGAGATGCTGGATGTGCTGAAGCAGTCCGGCCAAAAGCCGGACGGTTCGGCGCTGAATCAATGGTGGCGGCAGATCGAGGAATGGCGCGGCCATAACTGTCTGCTGTACACCCCGTCAGACGACCTGATCAAGCCGCAGTACGTGGTGGAGCAGCTGTACCAGATCACCGGCGGACAGGCCATCATCACCTCCGATGTCGGCCAGCACCAGATGTGGGCGGCGCAGTACTACAAGTTCGACCGCCCCAAGCAGTGGTTGAACTCCGGCGGACTTGGCACCATGGGCTTCGGCCTGCCGGCGGCCATCGGCGCGCAGCTGGCCAACCCGCATGCGCAGGTGGCCTGCATCACCGGCGAAGGCTCGATCCAGATGAACATCCAGGAGCTGTCCACCGCCAAGCAATACCACACGCCGGTCAAGGTGGTGGCGCTGAACAACCGCTACCTGGGCATGGTGCGCCAGTGGCAGGAGTTCTTCTACGGCACCCGTTATTCCGAGTCCTACATGGACGCGCTGCCGGACTTCGTCAAGATCGCCGAGGCCTATGGCCATGTCGGCTTCAAGGTGGAGAACCCGGCCGATGTGGAGCCGGTGCTGCGCGAGGCGTTCAGCGACAAGCTGAAGGAGCGCCTGGTGTTCCTGGATTTCCGCACCGACCAGTCGGAAAACGTGTTCCCGATGATCCAGAACGGCAAGGGACTGGATCAGATGGACCTGCCGCCGCACATGCGCGACATCCAGCAGGTGCCTTTCGAGAACAACCGTGACTACGGCAATATGTGCTAAGGCGGCCGGCATGCGACATATCCTATCCATACTTCTGGAAAACGAAGCGGGCGCCTTGTCCCGCGTGGTGGGGCTGTTTTCGGCCCGCGCCTACAACATCGATTCGCTGACGGTGTCCACCACTGAGGACCCGACACTGTCGCGGATGACCATCGTCACCCACGGTTCCGACGAAGTCATCGAGCAGATCACCAAGCAGCTCAACAAGCTGATCGAGGTGGTCAAGGTGATAGACCTCAACGAATCCGAACACATCGAACGCGAGATGATGCTGATCAAGGTCCGCGCCCAGGGCAAGGACCGCGAGGAGATGAAGCGCATGGCCGACATCTTCCGCGGACGCATCATCGACGTGACGGAAAAGACTTACACCATCGAGCTGACTGGTACGAGCGAGAAGCTTGGCGCCTTTATCGAGGCGGTGGACCGTACAGTGATCCTGGAAACGGTCCGTACCGGCGCATCCGGCATCGGTCGCGGTGAGCGGGTTCTGAAAATCTGAGCAGGGCTGCAAGTCCCTTAGCAAACAAATATCAAGGACATTAGAGAATGAAAGTTTATTACGACAAAGACGCCGACCTCTCCATCATCAAGGGCAAGAAAGTGGCCATCATCGGCTACGGCTCGCAGGGCCATGCCCACGCGCAAAACCTGAAAGAATCGGGCGTCGACGTGGTGGTGGGCCTGCGCAAGGACGGCGCGTCGTGGAAAAAGGCCGAAGCGGCCGGCCACAAGGTCAAGGAAGTGGCCGACGCGGTGAAGAAGGCCGACGTGGTGATGATCCTGCTGCCGGACGAATCCCAGCCGGACGTCTATCACAAGGACATCGCCCCGAACCTGAAGAAGGGCGCGGCGCTGGCCTTCGCCCACGGCTTCAACATCCATTACAACCAGATCGTGCCGCCGGCCGACGTCGACGTGATCATGGTGGCGCCGAAAGGCCCGGGCCACACCGTGCGCTCCGAATACCTGAAGGGCGGCGGCGTGCCGACCCTGATCGCCGTCTACCAGGACAAGTCCGGCAAGGCGCGCGACATCGCCCTGTCCTATGCCGCGGCCAATGGCGGCACCAAGGGCGGCGTGATCGAGACCAACTTCCGCGAAGAAACCGAGACCGACCTGTTCGGCGAACAGGCCGTGCTGTGCGGCGGCGCCGTCGAGCTGGTGAAGGCCGGTTTCGAGACCCTGGTGGAAGCCGGCTACGCGCCGGAAATGGCTTACTTCGAGTGCCTGCACGAGCTGAAGTTGATCGTCGACCTGATGTACGAAGGCGGCATCGCCAATATGAACTACTCCATCTCCAATAACGCGGAGTACGGCGAGTACGTGACCGGCCCGGAAGTGGTGACCTCCGCCACCAAGGAAGCGATGAAGAAGGCGCTGTACCGCATCCAGAGCGGCGAATACGCGAAGATGTTCATCCTGGAAGGCAAGACCAACTACCCGTCCATGACCGCCCGCCGCCGCCTGACCGCCGCGCATCCGATCGAGAAGGTCGGCGCCGAGCTGCGCGCGATGATGCCGTGGATCGCCAAGAACAAGCTGGTGGACCAGTCCAAGAACTAATCTGTCGCTTGAATCGTTGGTAAAGACAAAGCCGGGCGCGATGCCCGGCTTTTTATGCTTTTGAATGGGATGAATTAGGCTAGATTGTATGTTTTATTTTTGGAGGTGATATGGGTAAGGGAAATGTGTTTGGTGTTAGATTTGAACGATTGATCATTTTATCCTTTGCTATTATTTTTTGGTTTTTTGGCTTTCTACTGCTAAGAGCGGGTCAGTTGTCAGGAGGTGAGTTTGTCTCGTATTTGGCATTGGTTTCAGCTGTGGGCTTTGTTTTGGTTTTCTTAAATGATGTTCAAGAGATATCTATTGTCGGAAATGTTGTGAAGTTAAGGGAAGTTCGGATCGAGGCGGAGGCTGTTGTTAGTGATTTGAAAGAATTAAGGCTGATAGTTTTTAGAGGCCTCTTGCAGGAATCGCTAAAATTTGGAGGAGGCTTGGCAACGATTTCTCCTATAGATTACCGCTCTGAGCGCTTTGTCAGCGTATGTGAAGACATAAAACGTATGGGGTTGGTAGAGGTCCTGTCAGGTGAAATTCTGAAACATTTAAAGGTGGTATTGTATGGTCAATGTGCGGCATTGAAAAATTACCAAGTGGGAATTAATGGTTGGTGCGGTTTTGATGATTTTGATCTGTCAGGTTTGGTTCCTAAGATGGATGCAGAGAAGGTGGTTAGTTCCTTAGATGTGATGCCAAGGGTGGACAAGAATGAATTTGAAGTTAAGGAAGAAATAAAAATGGGTATTTCTTATTATAATAAGCTCATGCACATATACTGGTTGTGTATGGCTGGCTCAGAAAGGGGGCGATAATAGTTAGTTGGCTTGTTGGCTGATTTAGAGATTTTGGCAGGCAGAGCTTGTATCCACTTTATGAAGGAGGTTTTATGGCAGAGCTGTCTGCTGTAAGGCGAGAAGGCAGATGTACTGCAACCGTTTTAGGTGAGTCATAATGAGAATAAGACGGTATTCTGTGGTAGTTAAAAGTAGTACGTCACTGCCGATATAGTGACGTCTAATGTCAGGGTAATAAAATGGTCAGGTCGTTCGGCATGGCTATAGGTATTGAAAAAAAACGGCGCTTTCGCGCCGTATTCGAATTAATCCGCCATCGCCTCGCCCAGCCGCACCGGCTTGGCCGGCTGCCATGAGGCGTTAAATTGCAGCGGGCCGGCCGGGAACAGCAGCACCACGGTGGAGCCGAGCAGAAAGCGGCCCATTTCCTCGCCCTTGGCCAGGCGAATGTCTTGATCGCGGTAATCCCACTTATGTACGGCGGGGCGGCGCGGCGGGTTGACCACGCCGTGCCAGACGGTGGCCATGCTGCCGACGATGGTGGCGCCCACCAGCACCATCACGAACGGTTGGCCTTGTTCGTCTTCGAACAGGCACACCACGCGCTCGTTGCGCGCGAACAGGCGCTCCACGCCGCGGGCCGTGGCCGGATTGACCGAGTACAGATCGCCCGGCACGTAAGTCATTTCCAGCAGCTTGCCGGCGCAGGGCATGTGGATGCGGTGGTAGTCGCGCGGGCTGAGATAGATGGTGGCGAAGTGGCCGTCATGGAAGCGTGCGGCCAGGGCCGCATCGCCGGCCAGCAGCGCGGTGGCGCTGTAGTCGCGGCCCTTGGCCTGGAAGATGCGGCCCTGGTCTATCGGGCCGAACTGGCTGACGGCGCCGTCCACCGGGCAGACCAGCCGCGCATCGGCCAGCGGCCGCGCGCCGGGTTTCAGCGCGCGGGTGAAGAAATCGTTGAAAGTGGCGTAGGCTGCCGGGTCGCTGTTGGCGGCCTCGTCCATATTGACGTTGTAGCGGGCGATGAAGCGACGGATGGCCGCCGTGGTGACGCTGCCGCCTTGCCAGGAGGCGAAGCAGCCGGCCAGCCGGGTCAGCGCCAGCTTGGGCATCATATGTTGCAACAGCACAAACAGGCGTTCGGACACGGGCGCCCCCAATCAGTCTTAAACCGGCCATTGTAACCGATTTCTTGTCGGACAGCGTGGACGAGCCGTGGGTCCCTTTGTCTGAATGGTTAATTTGCCTGTGTAAAATTCTACAATTTGTCTGAAAAATTCATATTTGACAGGGTGTGTGACGTAATTAACACAGTTATTGGACTTGAAATTTGACGAGATGTCTCTCGCTCGGTAGGCTGGTTCAAAACATGCTGCAGGAGCACATTGATGCAAGTGGATATTGAACGGCTGGTTGCGGACTTCGGCGGACCGAGCCATCTGGCCGACGAGTTGAACCGACTGTTCCCCGACGAGCCGGTGAGCCGGGCAGCGATATACAAATGGAGGGAACGCGGCAGCCTGCCGTTGGCGCAGCTGAGCCGGCTGGCGCAGCTGGCCGCCGGGCAAGGCAGGCGCTTTGATTTCAACGACTATCTGGTCGGCGAGCCGGCACAGGGAGCAGGGAGAACTATCGATATGGGCGACCGCCTCTACATTTTCGACACCACCTTGCGCGATGGCGAGCAATCGCCGGGCGCCTCGATGACCAAGGAAGAGAAAATCCGCATCGCGCGCCAGCTGGAGCGGCTGGGCGTGGACATTATCGAGGCCGGCTTCGCCGCCGCCAGCCCCGGCGATTTCGACGCCATCCACGCCATCGCCGAAACGATCAAGGACTCCACCGTCTGTAGCCTGGCGCGCGCCAATGAGCGCGACGTGCGCGCCGCCGGCGAAGCCATCAAGCCGGCCGCGCGCGGCCGCATCCACACCTTCATCGCCACCAGCCCCATCCATATGGAGAAGAAGCTGCGCATGAGCCCGGACGAGGTGGTGGACGCGGCGGTGAAGGCGGTGCGGATCGCCCGCGAATACACCGATGACGTGGAATTCTCGGCCGAGGACGCGCTGCGCTCGGACATCGACTTCCTGGCGCGCATTTTCGGCGCGGTGATCGAGGCCGGGGCCACCACGCTGAACGTGCCGGACACCGTCGGCTACGCCGTGCCGCGGCTGACCGAGGCCTTCTTCCGCGAGCTGATCGCCCGCACGCCGGGCGGCGACAAGGTCATCTGGTCCGCTCACTGCCATAACGATCTGGGCATGGCGGTGGCCAACAGCCTGGCGGCGGTGCTGGGCGGCGCGCGCCAGGTGGAGTGCACCATCAACGGCTTGGGCGAACGCGCCGGCAACGCCAGCTTGGAAGAGATCGTGATGGCGGTGAAGACCCGCCGCGACGTGTTCGGCATAGACAGCCGCGTCGACGCCACGCAGATCGTGCCGGCGTCCAAGCTGGTGTCCACCATCACCGGCTATCCGGTGCAGCCGAACAAGGCCATCGTCGGCGCCAACGCTTTCGCCCACGAGTCCGGTATCCACCAGGACGGCGTGCTCAAGCACCGCGAAACCTACGAGATCATGTCGGCGGAGTCGGTGGGCTGGAGCGCTAACCGCCTGACCCTGGGCAAATTGTCTGGCCGCAACGCCTTCAAGACCAAGCTGGCCGAGCTGGGCATCGTGCTGGACAGCGAGGAGGCCTTGAACGCCGCCTTCGCCCGCTTCAAGGAGCTGGCCGACAAGAAGCGCGAGATTTTCGATGAAGACCTGCACGCGCTGGTGTCGGACGAGATGGTGTCCATCGTGCAGGAGAATTTCAAGTTCGTGTCGATGAAGATCATTACCGAAACCGGCGAAGCGCCGCAGGCCAGCATCGTGTTTGTCGAGCATGGCCAGGAACGCCATGCCGAATCCAGCGGCTCCGGCCCGGTGGACGCCGCCTTCAAGGCCATCGAGAGCGTGGCCGGCAGCGGCGCCGAACTCGAATTGTACTCGGTCAACGCCATCACCAAGGGCACCGAATCGCAGGGCGAAGTGACCGTGCGCCTGGCGCGCGACGGCCGCATCGTCAACGGCCAGGGGGCCGACACCGACATCATCGTGGCCAGCGCCAAGGCGTATCTGTCGGCGCTGAACAAGTTGTCCACCGCGGAGAAGGTCAGCGCCCAGGCCATCGTTTAAACAGTTTGTTTTCCCGGCGCGGCCAGACGGCGCCAAAGGGAGGCGGCAAGGTTTTCCATCCCGGCCTTGTCGTTGCGCCCCGCGGACCGTTTCGCCCAGCCAAACAGGTTTTCACTTCATCCGCGCGTGAAATCCTGCGCAGGCCTACCCGGCCAAACCCATCGCGCCCCTGCCCATAAGGCCGACGGCACGACGCCGACCCACAAGGTCGGCGTTGGCACGTCGAGGGCGCGCTTGGCCTTGCCTGAATGGGCAGGGTTTTTGAATAAGACTTTTTGCGCGGCTCAAAGATAGTCCAAAACACAATTCGTTTAATCAGGCGGCTTGTGTTTGGCAGCCCCATCCCCCCGATGCTGATCCTGCCGCTTGGCGTGAGGGCCAGGGTGGACACCCAAGCCCTGCGCGTGGAATTGCTGGAAGATTGGCGCGGGCTGGTGTAGAACATCGGTCCCGGCCGGCACGCGGCCGGCGACTCTATGGATGATTGAGGGAGCGAGGATGAGCCAGGGCTATTTCATCACCGGCACCGATACCGAGATCGGCAAGACCCATTCCGCGGTCGAGCTGATCCGCCTTTACCAAAGCCAGGGCAAGCGCGTGCTGGCGATGAAGCCGGTGGCCTCCGGTTGCGACATCCTGCCGGATGGCCGCTGGCATAACGACGACGTGGCGCGGCTGACGGCAGCCACCGGGCAGATTGACCTGGAATTGATGAATCCGTATCGGTTTTTGCCGCCGGTGTCGCCGCACATCGCCGCGCGCCAGGCCGGCGTGGAAATCGATCTCGCGCGCATCGGCGAGCATTACCGCCGCTTGCAGGATCAGGCCGATATCGTGCTGGTGGAGGGGGCCGGCGGCTGGTTGGCGCCGTTGTCGGACAGCCTGTTCATGGCCGACCTGGCGCTGAGTCTGGCGCTGCCGGTCATTCTGGTGGTGGGCATGCGGCTGGGCTGCATCAACCATGCGCTGCTGACGGCGCGCGCGGTGCGCGACAGCGGCCTGGAATTGGCCGGCTGGGTGGCGAACTGCGTGCAGCCGCCGCAGGCAGCCTACGCCGAAAACCTGGACACGCTGAAGCGCCATATCCCGGCGCCGCTGCTGCTGGAAATTCCCTATCGCCCCGGCTGCTGATAGCCAGAGCCGTCGCCTGCAGGCGGCGCTGCCGGCGTTTCGTTCTCCATCAGGGCCTTGATCAAGGCGGTGAAACGCACGCGTTCGTGCTCGTGCAGCTTGTCGATGCGCAGCGTGATCTGTCGCGCCAGATTGCGCAGCCGCCAGCGCGTTTCGCCCATCACGCACCATAGCTCGCGCGACAGTTCTTCGTTTTTCTGCGTCGGGGGCGATTCGTTCATGGCGGTGTTGGAGAGCGCGCGTTGAATGGTGTTGAAGCGTTTCATGCTGCTGTCGAGCAGGCGGCGCGCGTGGGCGGACAGGCCGACGTCCAGTTCGGCCATCGCCCAGAAGCGCTGGGTCAGCCGGCCTATCTGCTGCAGCAAGGTCTGCAGCTGTCCGGGCAAATCAGACAGGTCCAAGACCGGCGGCGCCGCTTTGCCGCCTTGCCGGCCAACCCGGCACAAGGTGGACGCGATGTCGCTATTGAATTCTCCCGGCAGGATTTTCAGTGCGATGTCCAATCGCTGCTGCAGGTAGGGGACATGCCGCTGCAACTGGCAGAAGGTATCGGCCAGCATCAGGATCTGGCCGCCCTTTTCCAGCTTGCCGGCTAGCGCCCCCAGCGGATAGCCGCTGCCGTCCAGCCGCTCATGATGCTGCAGGATGGCGAGCGCCGCCGCCTTGGGCTGCTGCAGCTCGCCCAGCATCAGCAATAGCTGGCACCCCAGCAGCGGATGGTTGACGACGTGATGCCATTCCTCCGGTTGCAGGGTGCGTTCGGCGGATAGATAGGTTGGGTCGATATACAGTTTGCCGATATCGTGCAGCAGTCCGGCCAGGGCGACTTGCTGCTGTTCCTGCGCCGGCAGGTGGAGTTGTTTGGCCAGGCTGATCGATACCAGGCAGACGAGCAGGGCGTGGTCCAGCTCTCCGCGCTGGTGCAGGATGGCCAGCCAGACGGCGATGGCGCCTTTCAACGGCAACTGCTTGAGCATGGCGATGCAGACCGCGCAGCCGTCATTCTGCTCCAGCAGCGCATGCAGAAAACGCGAATCCTGCAGCAGCTCCCAGCTGCGTTGCTGCAGCAATGTCCGCGGATCGAACGCCTCCAACTGCAGCAGCTTTTCCAGGGGCTGCTGCAGTCGTCGCTGCGGCAGCAGCGTCATCCAGCTGGCGTCGGTGGCGCTGCCGGCCGGCAGCAGCATTTTGCCGTCGCTATCCAGCGCATCCTTGGCCAGAACCGGTCGATAGTCTTCTCCTAGGGTCAGCAAGTGGCTCAGCCAGTAGGAATTGACCGTGGTGAAGTCGTGGTCGCGCATGGGAGAAGGACATTAAACCGAAGCGTGATGTCTTTCAGTTAAGGCGATTTGACCGAGCATGCAAGCCTGCGGTTAGTACTTATCCGTATGTCTCGTTTCGCTACGCTGCAACATGACGCTTTCTTGTTTTTCCCGCGCGACTTCCTACGATGAAAGCATGCCGGCATAGCCGGCGCGCAGTGCATGCATTGTTTGGTCATTTGACCTTGGGGGAGCGACATGTCTTGTCCGCGCATTCCTGTTTCTTTCTGTCTGGCGCTGATGGCGCCGGCCGCGCTGGCGGCTGAGTACAATCTGCAGCCGCCGGTCACCCCGCTGGCGCGCACCGAGTACCACTTGCACACCTTGCTGTTGATCATCACCGGCGTCATTTTCCTGCTGGTTTTCCTGGTGATGCTGTATTCCATTATTCGCCACCGCAAGGCTGCCGGCCACGAAGCCAAACAGTTCCATGAAAACACCACGGTGGAGATCATCTGGACCATCGTCCCGCTGCTGATCCTGGTGCTGATGGCGCTGCCGGCCACGCGCGCCGTGCTGGCGCAAAAGAGCACGCGCAGCGAGGACATGACGATCAAGATCACCGGTTACCAGTGGAAGTGGCGTTACGACTACCTGGACGACAACTTCGGCTTTGTCAGCCACCTGTCCACGCCGCGCGACCAGATCGAAGGCCGCGCGCCGCCCAGCGGGAATTATCTGCTGGAGGTCGACGAGCCGCTGGTAGTGCCCACCAACCGCAAGATCCGCCTGCTGCTGACCGCCAACGACGTGATCCACTCCTGGTGGGTGCCGCAGCTGGGCGTCAAGCAGGATGCCATTCCCGGCTTTTTGCGCGACAGCTGGATGCTGATCGAGCAGCCCGGCACCTATCGCGGTCAGTGCTCGGAGCTGTGCGGCAAGGACCACGGCTTCATGCCTATCGTGGTGGAGGCCAAATCGCCGGAGGACTACGCCAAGTGGCGCGAGGCCAAGCTGAAGCAGCTGGCCGCCAGCGCGGACGATCCCAACAAGATATGGCAGCTGGCCGAGTTGAAGGCCCGCGGCGAGAAGGTCTACACCCAAAACTGCATCCCGTGCCATCAGGCCAACGGCAAGGGCATTCCAGGCGCCTTCCCGGCGCTGGACGGTTCGCCCATCGCCACCGGCGACAAGGCCGCCCATATCGAGATCGTGCTGTACGGCGGCAAGAAAAATCCGGCCATGGCGGCCTGGGGCAAGCAATTGTCCGATACCGACATCGCCGCGGTCATCACTTACGAGCGCAATAGCTGGGGCAACCATACCGGCCAGGTCGTGCAGCCCAAGGAAATCAAGGCTGCGCGGGGCAAGGCGGCATAGCAAGGAGGAGGCGGCGTCATGGCAATCGCGGAAACCACCCACGCCGGCGGCGCGCACCACGGCAAGCCGCACGGCATCATGCGCTGGCTGATGGCCACCAACCACAAGGACATCGGCACGATGTACCTGTGGTTCTCGTTCACCATGTTTCTGTCCGGCGGCGTGCTGGCGCTATGCATCCGCGCCGAGCTGTTCAGCCCCGGGCTGCGCTTCTTCCAGCCGGAGCTGTTCAATCAGTTGACCACGCTGCACGGCCTGATCATGGTGTTCGGCGCCATCATGCCGGCCTTCACCGGCATGGCCAACTGGATGCTGCCCTTGATGATAGGCGCGCCGGACATGGCTTTTGCCCGGATGAACAACTGGAGCTTCTGGCTGCTGCCGCCGGCGGCGCTGCTGTTGCTGCTTTCATTCGCGGTGCCGGGCGGCGCCGCGGCGGCTGGCTGGACCTTGTATGCGCCGCTGTCCACGCAGATGGGCATAGGCATGGACATGACCATCTTCGCCATCCACATCCTGGGCATCAGTTCCATCATGGGGTCGATCAACATCATCGTCACCATCCTGAATCTGCGGGCGCCCGGCATGACCATGATGAAGATGCCGATGTTCGCCTGGGCCAGCCTGATCACCGCCTACCTGATCATCGCCGTGATGCCGGTGCTGGCCGGCGTGGTGACCATGGTGCTGGCCGATCGTCATTTCGGCAGCCACTTCTTCAATGCCGCCGGCGGCGGCGACCCCATTCTGTACCAGCACGTGTTCTGGTTCTTTGGCCACCCCGAGGTCTATATCATGGCGCTGCCGGCCTTCGGCATCGTCAGCCAGGTGATTCCCACTTTCGCCAGGAAGCCGCTGTTCGGCTACACCTCGATGGTGTACGCCACCAGCTCCATCGGCGTGCTGTCTTTCATGGTGTGGGCGCACCATATGTTCGCCACCGGCATGCCGGCCACCGCCCAGCTGTTTTTCATGTACGCCACCATGCTGATCGCGGTGCCGACCGGCGTGAAAGTGTTCAACTGGATCGCCACCATGTGGCAGGGTGCCATGACCTTTGAAACGCCCATGCTGTTCTCCATCGGCTTCATCCTGTTGTTTACCATCGGCGGCTTGTCCGGCATCACGCTCAGCGTGGCGGCGGTGGACATCCAGCTGCATGCCAGCTACTACGTGGTGGCGCATTTCCATTACGTGCTGGTGGCCGGCGCGCTGTTCAGCCTGTTCTCCGCCATCTACTACTGGTTCCCCAAAATGAGCGGCAAGATGTACCACGAGGGGCTGGGCAAGTTCCATTTCTGGTGGTCGATGATCTGGTTCAACGTCACCTTCTTCCCCATGCATTTTCTGGGCCTGGCCGGCATGCCGCGGCGGATTCCGGACTATGCCTTGCAGTTCACCCAATTCAACCAGATCGCCAGCATCGGCGCCTTCATGTTCGGCCTGGGCCAGTTGATCTTCCTGTTCAACATCCTGCACTCGCTGCGCTACGGCAAGCCGGCGCAGCAGCGGCCGTGGGAAGGCGCGAATACCTTGGAGTGGGAGCTGCCGACGCCGGCGCCGTACCATACTTTCGAGCAGGCGCCGCAGATTGAGAGCGGCGAAAACGGCGTGATCCGGTCTTACCGGGAGGGCGGGGCGCACCCGCGCCATTAGGGTGCTTGTCATGGACGCCACCCGGACCCTGCATCGCAACCGCCAGCTGCTAGGCAAGCTGGCGCTGATCGCCGCCATGATGTTCGGCTTTGCCTGGGCGATGATTCCGCTGTACCGCATCGTTTGCGAGCAGACCGGCCTCAACGACGTGGTGAAGGCCGATGCGTTGGAGCGGGACGATCTGGTCGCGGGGGCGGCAACGGTGGCCATGACTTTCGATGCCACTGTGCAGGCCGGGCTGCCTTGGCAGGTCAGGCCGCTGACCACGCATCTGAAAGTCAAGCCTGGCACTTTTGTCCAGGTGCAGTACCAAATCACCAATGCCAGCCCGCACGCTGTGGTGGGGCAGGCATTGCCGCGCTACTTGCCGGCTGAGGCCGGGGCGTATGTGAAGAAGCTGGAGTGCTTCTGTTTCACTCAGCAGCGCTTCGCGCCTGGACAGACACGAACCTTTCCGGTGGTGTTTGTGATCGACCGCAAGTTGCCGGCTTCGATCACCAGCATCACCTTGGCTTACACCATCTTCGATGTGCCGGGGCAGGACGGCCGGGCGTCATGAACTGGGCACAGGGCGTAAAGGCGGTGTTGGGGGCATTCATCGGCGTGCGCCAGGGCGACGCCGCGCGGCAGGATCAGTCGCTGAAACCGTGGCAGCTGATCGTCACCGCGTTGTTGTTGATGTTGGCGTTGATTGTCGCGCTGTTGTTGCTTGTGTCCTGGGTAACGCGCTAGGAGGAATGGTATGGCAAGCGTTGAGGAGCAGGATCGTTATTTTGTGCCGCAGCCGTCGCGTTGGCCCATGGTGGGGGCGGTGGCGCTGTTCTGCATCGGCCTGGGCGCGGCGTTTGCCGTCAACGGCATGCTGCTGGGCAAGCTGTCGCTGGCTTTGGGCTTCCTGATACTGGTGTTCATGTTGGTGGGATGGTTTGGCGATGTGATCCGCGAAAACCGGCTAGGCGTCTATCTGGGGCGAGAGGACATGTCGTTCCGCTGGGGCATGGGCTGGTTCATTTTTTCCGAAGTGATGTTCTTCGGGGCCTTCTTCGGTGCGCTGTTCTGGGTGCGCACGGTGTCGGTGCCATTGCTCGGCTCGCTCGATTACAAGATGCTGTATCCGGATTTCGAGGCCGCATGGCCGCTGTCCACCGGGCCGGGCATCACCCAGGCCTATCAGGCGATGGAGCCCTGGGGCTTGCCGGCGCTGAATACGCTGATCCTGCTGAGCTCCGGCGCCACGGTCACCTGGGCGCACTGGGGGCTGCTGCAAGGCCAGCGCAGACAATTGAAGCTGGGGCTGTTTCTCACAGTGCTGCTGGGATTCACGTTCCTTGGCTTGCAGCTGCACGAATATGGCCACGCCTTCAGCCATCTGCACCTGACGCTGGCGTCCGGCGCTTATGGCATGACGTTTTTCATGCTGACCGGTTTTCACGGGCTGCATGTGCTGTTGGGGTCGATCATCCTGTTCGTGGTGTGGCTGCGTTCGCTGAAGGGCGATTTTGACGCCAGCCACCACTTCGCCTTCGAAGCCGCCAGCTGGTATTGGCACTTCGTCGACGTGGTATGGCTGCTGCTGTTCATCTTTGTCTACTGGCTGTGAGCCGGCTCAAACTTGATGCGGGCGCCACCAGCCGAACACGGCGCCCAAGAGCAGCAGCAGAAACAGGCCGATGGACAAGCCGACCCGCAGGGTCAAAGAGCGGACCAGACGTTGCGAGCCGTGTTCGGCTTTCATCAGTCCGGTCAATCCCCAGAACAGGGCCAGGACAATACAGGCAAGCAACAACAGGATGACGAGTTTCATGACCGTATCCTCATCTCATTCCGATCAGGAGCAAAAGCAAGAGCCAAGATGGCAGCGGCTGCTATGGGGCATGCTGCTGCTCATCGTCTTGCTGCCCTACGCCTTGGCAGTATGGCAGTGGCAGCGGGGGCAAGACAAGGAGGCCTTGCTGCGATCGTTGACCAACGCGATGAGCACCGCGCCGGTGACGCTGGTGTATCGCGATGCCGAGCCGCCGCCGGAGTTCACCCGGGTGCGTTTGATCCAGGCCGAACCGGCCGGGCCGGTGATCGAATTGCGCAACAGCTATCTGGCCGGCCAGAGCGGCCGCCGCATTCTTCAGCCTTGGCGGCAAGGCCTTGACCGCTCGCTGGTGCTGCTGGATCTGGGCTGGCTGGTCGATGGCGTCAAGCTGCCGACGTTCTCGCCGCAGCAGATTCAGCCGCAAGGCTATCGGATGCCGACGCCTCACCATTTCGTGTTGTCCGGCGCGGTGAAGGGTTTTGCCGGCCCGGTCGACCAAGTCGATGAGTCGGCGCTGCGCAGCCATTATCCCGGGCACTGGTTCCAGGGCGTGGTGGTGTTGGAAACCTCGCCCGATCCCTTGCTGCATTGGCCGGTGGTGCCGGAGTTCCTGCCGGATAAGCACTATGCCTACGCGGTGCAATGGCTGCTGCTGGGCGTGTGCCTGAGCGGCTTGTGGTGGCTATTGTGGAGACGGCGCCATGAAATCCATTGACCGCGGCCGGGCGGCCTTGCTGGGCATGGGGCTGCTGTGTCTGGCGCCGGTCTTGGCGGCATGGCTGGCGTATCTCCTGCTGCCGCCCGGCGGCGGCGCCAGTTATGGGCAATTGCTGCCGACGCGGCCGTTTGTCGCCGCGGCCAGCCCGGAATGGCCGCGCGGCAAATGGGTGCTGGTTTCGGCGCTGAGCGCCGATTGCCGCGATCGTTGCCGTCAGCGCTGGCATGCGATGAGCCAGATTCAGAAGGCGCAGGGAGAGGCGGCGGAGCGGCTGACGCGCGTGGCGCTGGTGGTGTCGGCCCGCCCGGCGGCACTGGATGTGCCGTACCGCTTGCAGCACTCGCCGGCGCATGCGCTGCCCGCTGGCAGCCAGGGTTTCTATCTGGTCGATCCGCTGGGCAACCAGGTGATGTTTTACCGCGACGGCGCCGATCCGCGGCGGATCATCGATGAAGTGGCCAGTGTGTTGAAGGTGAATAACGGGTTGTAAGCGCCCGTGCAAAAATTTCCGTCAGTGGCCGACCGGCCGATGCGCTGAGCAATGAGGGGGACCCTTGCCATGCGAAGACTGATTTGGGCGGCTTTGCTGCTGGCCGCAATCGTGGTGCCGTTCGGCGCCTATGTCAGATTGTCCCATGCCGGTTTGGGCTGCCCGGACTGGCCCGGCTGCTATGGCCACATCTCTCCTGCGCATGCCGCCGACAGCATAGGCCAGGCTCAGGCCATGTCGCCGCAGGGGCCGGTCAGCCTGGGCAAGGCCTGGAAGGAGATGCTCCATCGTTACCTCGCCGGCAGCCTCGCCACTCTGATCGCGCTGATTGCTTGGCGGGCCTGGCGCGAGCGGCGCCAGCGCTTGCCGGCGAGTCTCTTATTGGCGGTGGTGGCCTTGCAGGCCATGCTGGGCATGTGGACCGTGACCTTGCTGCTGCGGCCTGCCATCGTCACCTCCCATCTGCTAGGCGGCATGGCGGTGCTGCAGATTCTGGCCTGGATGGCGCTTTCGCCCGCATTCGCGCCGATACGTGTTCCGCTTGCGCTGCGCCGGCTGGCCGGCTGGCTGGTGTCCGCCTTGCTGGTGCAGCTGCTGCTGGGCGGCTGGGTGTCCAGCAATTACGCTGCCCTGGCTTGTCAGGGTTTTCCGACATGCAACGGCCAGGCGTGGCCGGCGCTGCGCTTTGATCAGGCTTTCCATGTCGTGCGCGAGCTGGGCCAGGCGCCGGATGGCAGTCTGTTGGAATTCTCCAGCCTGGTAAGCATACACTGGCTGCATCGTCTGGGGGCGCTGCTGGTTTCGCTGCTGGTATTGGCCTTGCTGGCCCGGGGCTGGCGCGAGCCAGGCTTGAGACGGCATCTGGTTTGTCTGGGCGCGGCCTGGGGGCTGCAGGTGGGGCTGGGCATCGCCAATGTGATGTGGCAGCTGCCCTTGCCGATTGCGGTGGCGCATAACGCTGGCGCGGCGCTATTGCTGATGGCGGCGCTGCTGCTGCTGTCGCGTCTGCATGCGCCGGCGGCGCAGCGGCGCGGGATTCATCTGCCGTTGCCGCTGTCAGGGCGGCTGAGCCGGCCGGGAGAGGGGCGATGAACGCGCTCGGCCTGCCGTTGTGGCGTCGCCAGAGCCAGGCGCTGTGGCAGTTGGCCAAGCCCAGAGTGGTGGCGCTGATTGTGTTCTGCGCGGTGATCGGCATGTTTCTGGCCAGCGCCGGCTTGCCGGATGCCCGAGTTGTCATCCCGGCCACGCTGGGCATAGCGTTGGTGGCCGGCGCGGCGGCCATGGTCAATTGCCTGGTAGAGCGCGGGCTGGATGCCAGAATGCGCCGCACCGCCTGGCGTCCTACCGTCACCGGGGAGGTCGGCGTGGCGCAAACCTTGCTGGTTGCGCTTCTGGCGGGCGCAGCTGGCCTGGCCTTGCTGATCGTTTGCTGCAATGCGTTAACTGCCTGGCTGACCCTGGGCACTTTTGTCGGTTACGCGGTGGTTTACACCTTGCTGCTCAAGCCGCTGACGCCGCAGAACATCGTGATCGGCGGCGCCAGCGGCGCCATGCCGCCGGTGCTGGGGTGGGCGGCCGTGACCGGGGAAGTCAGCGCCTTCGCGCTGGTGCTGTTCCTGATCATCTATGCTTGGACGCCGCCGCACTTTTGGGCGCTGGCGCTCTACCGCCGCGACGACTACGCGCGGGCCGGCTTGCCGATGTTGCCGGTCACGCATGGCCAGCGCTACACCACCTTGTCCATTGTGCTGTACAGCGTTTTGCTTGCCGCCATCACGCTCTTGCCGGCCGCGCTGGGGCAGGCGGGCTGGATTTATCTCGCTGCGGCGGGAGCGCTGAACGGCAGGTTGTTGTTTCTTGCCGTCCGTCTGCATCGCCAGTATGCTCACACCCTGGCGCGCCGCGTGTTCACCTGGTCGATCTGGTATCTGGCTGGGTTGTTCGCGGCCTTGTTATTTGATCACTACTGGCTGATTCCCTTTTCCTGATGCTGAAGATACTGCGACTCCTGCTAGCGCTTTTCACTCTCGCCGCGCTGTCCGCCTGCGCGCCGCCCGCCATCGACTTTAAAGGCACGGCGATCAACGACGAATCCATGGGCGGAGGCTTCACGCTGACCGACTTCCATGGCCAGCCGCGCAGCCTGAACGAATTCAAGGGCAAGGTGGTGGCATTGTTCTTCGGTTACACCCATTGTCCAGACGTGTGCCCGACCACGATGTTGGAATATGCTTCGGTGATGAAGCAGTTGGGCGAAGATGCCGACAAGGTGCAGGTGTTGTTCGTCAGCGTCGATCCGCAGCGCGATACGCCCAAAGTGTTGGCCGGTTACGTGCCATACTTCGATAAGCGCTTCATCGGTTTGACCGGCACGGCCGAGCAGATCGAGAAAGTGAAAAAGCAGTACAAGGTGGTGGCGCAGCAGGTGCCGACGCCGGGTGGCAGCTACAGCGTGGACCATAGCTCAGGCTCGTATTTGCTGGACCGGGAGGGGAGATTGCGGGTGTTCGAGGCCTATGGCACGCCTTCCGCGAGCCTCGCTTATGATATCAAGCAGTTGATGCGCTAAACTTGGCGTATCGGAGAAGTGCATTATCTAAAAATGGGGTCACGAAATCGTGAGCGACGATAAAACCTCGGTGAGTCCAGCCAGTGCGCATCAGTCATTGGACTTGGCCAAATTTACGATGACATCGCCGGCCGAGATCGCCCAGCATCTGACGAATATTGCCAAACATGGCCATATGGTGACGATTTTCTCCAACAAGGGGAAAAACTTCATTCTGACGAAGATTCTGGACGTCGATTTCAAAAATGGGATGTTCACTGTCGACTGGGGCGCCGAGGAAGAGGCCAACAACCAGGTGCTTGGCAGCGAGCGCAATGTTTTCGTGTGCTCGCCGGAAGGCGTGAAGACGCAGTTTGTCACCGGCGCTTTGAGCAAGGTGATCGTGGATGGCCAGCCGGCCTTTGCCGCGGACCTGCCGGAGCAGGTGATCAAGCTGCAGCGCCGCGAGTTCTTCCGCATCCAGACGCCGTTGGGCACGCCGGTGTTCTGCCATGTCGAGGATTACGGCCAGCGCGCGATAGACTTGGCGCTGTTCGATATCAGCGTGGGCGGCATGAGCCTGTGGCTGCCGGATGTCAGCACGCTCGGGTTCGACATTGGCCAGCAGTACCATAAATGCACCTTGGATCTGAAGCCGATAGGCGTTTTGCAGATCGGCATCGAGGTGCGCCATCGCCTGGCCTCGCGGCTGCGCAATGACACCGAGGCGATGCGGATAGGGTGTTCCTATCTGAATTTGACGCCGAAGATGGAAACCATGATCCAGCGCTATGTCGGCTTTCTTGAGCGCGAACGCCGCGCCATGTTCGGCTGAGCGGCCGGCACTTATTTAAATCCTTTGCAGTAGAACATCATGAAGCTGACCATCGCCCTGTCCAAGGGCCGTATTTTTGAAGAGACCGTGCCCTTGCTGGCCGCCGCAGGCATTGAGCCGGCGGAAAAACCCGAATCCTCGCGCAAGCTGATCATCGGCACCAACCACCCGGAGGTGCAACTGGTGATCGTGCGGGCTTCCGACGTGCCCACCTATGTGCAATATGGCGCGGCCGATCTTGGCATCGCCGGCCGCGACGTGCTGATCGAGCACGGCGGCGCGGGGCTGTATCAGCCTCTGGATTTGAACATCGCCAAATGCCGGATGATGGTGGCGGTGAAGGAAGGCTACGATTACGACGCCGCCGTCCGTCAGGGCGCGCGCCTGAAGATCGCCACCAAGTATCCGCAGATCGCCCGCGAGCACTTCGCCAAGAAGGGCGTCCACGTCGACATCATCAAGCTGTACGGCTCGATGGAGCTGGCGCCGCTGGTCGGCCTGGCCGACGCCATCGTCGACCTGGTCTCCACCGGCGGCACGCTGCGCGCCAACAAGCTGGTGGCGGTCGAACACATCATCGACATCAGCTCGCGCCTGGTGGTGAATCAGGCCGCGTTGAAGCTCAAATACGACGCGATTCAGCCGGTGCTGGACGCCTTCGCCGGCGCCGTGCCGGCCTGATCCATCCGCATGCCAGCTGAATGACGGTCAACCGATCGTCTTTGGCCGGCGTTGCCCCTTGTTCAGGTCCACGCATCAGAGAATCATTATGTTGAAACTGTCATCTTCCCAGCCCGACTTCGCCGAGCGCCTGAAAGCGCTGCTGGCTTTCGAAACCGCGCAGGACCCGGCAGTGGACGCCGCCGTGGCGTCCATCTGCGCCGATGTCCATCATCGCGGCGACGCGGCGCTGGTGGAGTACACCAACCGTTTCGACCGCATGCAGGCGCAGAGCATGGCCGATCTGACGCTGTCCCGCGCGCAGTTGGAAGCCGCTTGGCAGCGGCTGCCGGCCGAGGTGCGCGACGCGCTGTCCGCCGCCGCCGAGCGGGTGCGCCGCTACCACGAAAAGCAGCTTGCGCATTCCTGGAGCTATGAAGACGAAGACGGCACGCTCTTGGGCCAACAGGTGACGCCGCTGGACCGCGTCGGCATCTACGTGCCGGGCGGCAAGGCGGCTTATCCGAGTTCGGTGTTGATGAACGCGCTGCCGGCCAAGGTGGCCGGCGTAGCCGAAATCATCATGGTGGTGCCGACGCCGGGCGGCGAGCGCAATGACCTGGTGCTGGCCGCGGCCTATATCGCCGGCGTCGACAAGGTCTTTACCTGTGGCGGCGCCCAGGCGGTGGCGGCCCTGGCCTATGGCACCGAAACCATCCCGCAGGTGGACAAGATCACCGGCCCCGGCAACGCCTATGTCGCGGCCGCCAAGCGCCGCGTGTTCGGCGTGGTCGGCATCGACATGGTGGCCGGCCCGTCCGAAATCCTGGTGATCTGCGACGGCGACACCGACCCGGACTGGGTGGCGATGGACCTGTTCAGCCAGGCCGAGCACGACGAGATCGCCCAGGCCATCCTGCTGTGCCCGTCGGCTGACTACATCGCCCGCGTGGAAGCCAGCATCGCCAAGCTGCTGCCGGCCATGCCGCGCCGCGCCATCATCGAGGCCAGCCTGGGCAACCGCGGCGCGCTGATTCAGGTGCGCGACCTGGCCGAGGCCTGCGAGATCGCCAACTACATCGCGCCGGAACATCTGGAACTGTCGGTGGCCGAACCGGATGCCTTGTTGCCGCAACTGCGCCACGCCGGCGCCATTTTCATGGGCCGCTTCACTTCGGAAAGCCTGGGCGATTACTGCGCCGGCCCGAATCATGTGCTGCCGACCAGCCGCACTGCTCGCTTTGCCAGTCCGCTCGGCGTGTACGACTTCCAGAAGCGCAGCAGCCTGATCCGCGTATCGCAGGCCGGCGCGCAGAAGCTGGGGCGCATCGCCAGCCTGCTGGCCCATGGCGAGGGGCTGACCGCACACGCCCGCGCCGCCGAGCTGCGGCTGGATGGAGGCGCAGAACCGCAGTCCTGAAGCGGTATGGCGTCTTGCCTCCGCCGCATGGCTGGATTTTGTCCTCCGCTCTTGAATTGAGAACCCGTGCCCGCGCCGCAACAGGCGCGGCCGAGCGGGCGCAAGGCAGTAGCCCGTGGCGCGCCGACGGGTTACGATGGCCTTTTGCCCGTTTGCGGGCACATTACGGCGCTTTCGCGCCGCCAGGCAGACCATGACGACCAAACTGACCGCCAAGCAACTCGTCCGCGACGAGATCACCGCCATCGGCGCCTATCATGTGGCCGACGCCACCGGCTACATCAAGCTGGACGCGATGGAAAACCCGTGGCCGCTGCCGGTGGAACTGCAGCACGAACTGGCCGCCGAACTGGCCCAGGTTGCGCTGAATCGCTATCCGGACGCCAATGGCGGCGGCCTGAAGGACGAACTGCGCGCGGCGTTTGCCATTCCCGCCGGCGCAGACATTGTGCTGGGCAACGGCTCGGACGAGCTGATCACGCTGATCACGCAGGCGTTGGCGCGTCCCGGCGCCAAGCTGCTGGCGCTGGAGCCGTCCTTCGTCATGTACAAGATGAACGCGCTGTTCTCCGGCCTGCAGTACGTCGGCGTGCCGCTGAACGACGACTTCACGCTGAATCTGTCCGCCACGCTGGAAGCCATCGAGCGCGAGCAGCCGGCGGTGGTGTTCGTGTCTTATCCCAATAATCCCACCGGTCCGCGCTACGCCCGCGACGAGGTGCTGGCGATCTGCCGCGCCGCGCCGGGCCTGGTGGTGGTGGATGAGGCTTACCAGAGCTTCGCCAGCGACAGCTTCATGGACCTGGCCGGCGAGCTGGACAATCTGCTGGTGATGCGCACGCTGTCCAAGCTGGGCCTGGCCGGCATCCGCCTAGGCTACGCCGCGGCCTGTCCGGCGTGGATTGTCGAACTGAACAAAGTGCGGCCGCCGTACAACGTCAATGTGCTGACCCTCGCCGCCGCGCGTTTCGCGTTGCGGCATCTGGAGGTGTTCAACCGCCAGGCGGCCGAGCTGCGCGCCGAACGCGCGAAACTGTCCGCGGCGCTGGCCGCGCTGCCGGCGCTGACGACGTTCCCGTCCGAGGCCAACTTCGTCACCGTCCGCGCGCCGGACGCCGTTGCGCTGTACCAGCATCTGAAAGCGAGCGGCATCCTGATCAAGCAGCTGCACGGCAGCCATCCGCTGCTGGACAACTGTCTGCGCCTGACCGTGGGCAGCCCAGACCAGAACGCGGCCCTGCTGTCCGCCATTCAACGTTTTTTTGCCTGAAGCCATGAGAACCGCAACTGTCACCCGCAATACGCTGGAAACCCAGATCACCGTCACGCTGAATCTGGACGGCACCGGCGTCGGCCGCTTTGAAACCGGCGTGCCCTTCCTCGACCACATGATGGATCAGATCGCCCGCCATGGCTTGATCGACCTCGACGTCCAGGCCGTGGGCGACCTGCACATCGACGCCCACCATACCGTGGAAGACATCGGCATCACCTTGGGCCAAGCCTTTGCCAAGGCCATCGGCGACAAGAAGGGCATCCGCCGCTACGGCCATGCCTATGTGCCGCTGGACGAGGCGCTGTCCCGCGTGGTGATCGACTTGTCCGGCCGCCCCGGCTTGGTCTACAACGTCGAATACACCCGCGCCAGCATCGGCCAGTTCGATGTGGATCTGTTCTCGGAGTTTTTCCACGGCTTCGTCAATCACAGCATGAGCACGCTGCATATCGACAATCTGCGCGGCCACAACAGCCACCACCAGGCCGAGACCATCTTCAAGGCCTTCGGCCGCGCGCTGCGCATGGCCTGCGAGCCGGATGAGCGCATGGCCGGCATCACGCCGTCCACCAAGGGGACGCTGAGCGCATGAAAGTCGCAGTGATTGATTACGGCATGGGCAATCTGCACTCGGTGCTGAAGTCCCTGCAGGCCGTCAACGACATCGGCGCCGATATTTTCCTGACCCGCGATCCGGATGCCGTGGTCCAGGCCGACAAGGTGGTCTTCCCCGGCCAGGGCGCGATGCCGGACTGCATGCGCGAGCTGAACCGCCACGGTCTGGCGGACGCCGTCCGTGAAACTACGCAGAGCAAGCCGTTTTTTGGAATCTGCGTAGGCGCGCAGCTATTGTTTGAACATAGCGCAGAGGGCGATACCGCCGGCCTGGGCCTGTTTCCGGGCAAGGTGCTGCGGTTTGCCGACGATCTCACCGCCGGCGGCGAGCGGCTGAAAGTGCCGCACATGGGTTGGAACCAGGTCTACCAGACTCAGTCCCACCCGATGTTCGCCGGCATCGCCGATGGCGAGCGTTTTTACTTTGTGCACAGTTATCACTTTGCGCCGGCCGACGCGGCGCTGACGCTGGCGGAGAGCGAATATCCGCAGCGGTTTGCCTGTATCGTCGGGCGTGGCAACATATTCGCCACGCAGTTTCACACCGAAAAGAGCCACCGCGCCGGACTTCAGATGATGAAGAATTTCCTGGCCTGGGACGGCAATGTTTAACTTACCCACACACCTAGCACCATGCTGCTGATACCCGCGATAGACCTGAAAGACGGTCAGTGCGTGCGCCTGAGACAGGGCGCAATGGACGACGCCACCATTTTCTCCGACGATCCGGTCAAGGTTGCCGCCCATTGGCGCGACCAGGGCGCGCGCCGACTGCATCTGGTGGACTTGAACGGCGCTTTCGCCGGCAAGCCGAAAAACCTGTCGGTGATCCGCGACATCCTCGGCGAGGTCGGCGAGGACATGCCGGTGCAGCTGGGTGGCGGCATCCGCGACCTGGACACCATCGAGGCCTACCTCGACATGGGCCTGTCCTACGTGATCATCGGCACCGCCGCGGTCAAGACGCCGGGCTTCCTGCACGACGCCTGCGACGCCTTCCCCGGCCAGGTCATCGTTGGCCTGGACGCCAAGGACGGCATGGTGGCGATCGACGGCTGGGCCAAGATCACCAACCACAATGTGGTTGATCTGGCCAAGCGCTTCGAGGACTACGGCGTCAACTCGGTGATCTACACCGACATCGGCCGCGACGGCATGATGACGGGCGTCAACATCGAGGCCACCGTCAAGCTGGCGCAGGCGCTGACCATCCCGGTGATCGCCTCCGGCGGCCTGACCAACCTCGACGACATCCGCGCGCTGTGCGAGGTGGAGGCCGAGGGCATCGAAGGCGCCATCACCGGCCGCGCCATCTACGAAGGCAGCATAGACTTCGCCGCCGCGCAGACGCTGGCGGACGAACTGGCCGGCTAAACCCGGCTGATCGCGCCAAACGGCGGGCTGGCCCCGCCGCTTCGCGTGCCTGAAGTTTTCTGGCTGAAGTTTTCTGGATAGTTACATGCTTGCCAAACGCATCATCCCCTGCCTGGACGTGACCGCCGGCCGCGTGGTCAAGGGCGTCAATTTCCTGGGCCTGCGCGACGCCGGCGACCCGGTGGAAATCGCCCGCCGCTACAACGAGCAGGGCGCGGACGAACTGACCTTCCTCGACATCACGGCCAGCTCCGACCAGCGCGACATCATTCTGCACGTCATTGAAGCGGTGGCGGAGCAGGTATTCATTCCCTTGACCGTCGGCGGCGGCGTGCGCAGCATCGCCGACATCCGCCGCCTGCTGAACGCCGGCGCCGACAAGGTCAGCATCAATACCGCCGCGGTGACCAACCCCGAGTTCGTGCGCGAAGCATCCGAGCACTTCGGCAATCAGTGCATCGTGGTGGCGCTGGACGCCAAGGCGGTGACGCCGGAAAACGACCGCTGGGAAATCTTTACCCATGGCGGCCGCAACCGCACCGGGCTGGACGCCGTCGAATGGGCGCGCAAGATGCAGGCGCTGGGCGCCGGCGAAATCCTGCTGACCAGCATGGACCGCGACGGCACCAAGGCCGGCTTCAATCTGCCGCTGACGCGCGCCGTGTCCGACGCGGTGGGCATTCCGGTGATCGCCTCCGGCGGCGTCGGCAATCTGCAGCATTTGGTCGATGGCGTCAAAGAAGGCCATGCCGACGCGGTGCTGGCCGCCAGCATCTTCCATTTCGGCGAATACACGGTGAGCGAGGCCAAGCAGGCCATGTGCGCTGCCGGCATCGAGGTGAGGCTATGAGCTGGTTGGACGAAGTCAAATGGGACGACAAGGGCCTGGTCACCGCCATCGCCCAGGACGCCGCCAGCGGCCGGGTGCTGATGGTGGCGTGGATGAACCGCGAAAGCCTGCAGCTGACCGCCGACACCGGCATTGCCCACTACTGGAGCCGTTCGCGGCAAAAACTGTGGAAAAAGGGCGAGGAGTCCGGCCATTTGCAAACGGTGAAGGAGCTGCGCCTGGACTGCGACGGCGACGTGATTGTGATGCAGATCGAACAAATGGGCGGCATCGCCTGTCACACCGGAAGACAGAGCTGTTTTTACCGCCGTTTCGAGAACGGCGCCTGGCTGACGGTGGATGCCGTGCTGAAAGACCCGCACAGCATTTACCACGGCTGAGTTGCCGCCGGTCAACGCTGCCCGCGATGGACGGGTTACAATGACCGGCCGGGCCGCGCTGTCATCTACGCGCCATGCCCGTGCCGCATAATCGCCGGATTTCGGCGCAAAGGATATCGATATGACCCCGGATGTGTTGAAAAATATCGCCGACACGCTGGAAGCCCGACGCGAGGCCGCCCCGCAGTCTTCCTATGTGGCTTCGCTGTTTCACAAGGGTGAGGACGCCATCCTGAAGAAGGTGGCGGAGGAGGCGGCGGAGACGCTGCTGGCTTCCAAGGACAAGGATAAGCTGCACCTGGTGCGCGAAGTGGCTGACCTGTGGTTCCATACCATGGTGCTGTTGACATATCATGGCTTGCGTCCCGAAGACGTGGTGATGGAGCTGCATCGCCGCGAAGGCATCTCCGGGCTGGACGAGAAAGCCTCGCGCAAAACCACTTGATGATGGATTGAATTCGATGAGCGATTGTCTTTTCTGCAAGATCGTGGCGGGCCAGATTCCCGCCAACAAGGTTTACGAAGACGACGATGTGCTGGCTTTCCACGACATCCGTCCGATCGCGCCGGTGCATTTCATGATCATCCCCAAGCTGCACGTCGACTCCTTGGCCCACTGCGGCCCGGAGCATGAGGCGGTGCTGGGCAAGATCCTGACGCTGGCCCCCAAGCTGGCCAGGGAGCAGGGCCTGGAGTCCGGCTTCAAGACCGGCATCAACACCGGCCGCGGCGGCGGCCAGGAAGTGTTCCATCTTCACGTTCACGTGTTCGGCCACAAGGGCTGACGCGTTTTTCGGCTTCGCGCCGGGATGCGATCCGGCGCCTGTTTCATGAATAAGGAAGAGTCACAATGGGTTCTCTGAGCATCTGGCACTGGCTGATCGTGCTGCTGATCGTGGTACTGGTGTTCGGCACCAAGAAGCTGCCCAACATCGGCAAGGACCTCGGCAACGCGGTCAAGGGCTTCAAGGAAGGCATGAACGAGGGCGCCAAGGATGCCCAGCCGCCGGCCAAGGACGCCGGCCGCATCATCGACGGCGAAGCCGACAAGAAATAAACCCGGACGGTGACGCGGCGTGCTTGACATCAGCTTTGGCGAATTCGTCCTGATCGGCGTGGTGGCCCTGGTTGTGCTGGGGCCGGAGAGGCTGCCGGCCGTGGCGCGCACCGTGGGCGCCCTGGTGGCGCGCGCGCAGCGCTTCGTGGCCACGATGAAGGCGGATATCCAGCACCAGGCCAATCTGCAGGGACTGGACAGCATACGCCAGGACCTGCAGGACGCTGCGCACAGCTTCCGCGGCCAGCTGGAATCCGAGGTGCAGCAGGTGCGCGACGCGCTGGACCACCATTCCGCCGAGGCCCGCAATCTGGCCGAGCAGGCGGCGGAGCCGTTCCACGAGGCCGAGCGCACCATACACGGCGGCATCGTCCCGGAAGACGCCGCGCCGGCAACGGAAGCGGCATCGACGGCCGAAAGCGCCGCGCCGGAGCCGGCTGACGCGCCGCCGCTGCGCGACGAGAACCAGCTGGACCTGTTCGACGACATGCCGCCGCGCAACAGCGCGGCGCCCAAAACCGAAACTCCTCCGCAAGCCCACCAATGAACGAACAACCGCTGCTCGCGCATCTGATCGAGCTGCGCACCCGGCTGGTGCGCGCCCTGCTGGGCATCGCCCTGGTTTTTCTGGGCCTGTTCCACTGGTCATCGGATATTTATCATCTGTTGGCGAAGCCGCTCTTGGACGCCTTGCCGCACGGCGGCAGCATGATCGCCACCGAGGTGACTTCCACCTTCTTCGTGCCGATGAAGCTGACCATGCTGGCGGCGTTTTTGATCTCGCTGCCGCATACCCTGTACCAGGTCTGGGCCTTCGTCGCGCCGGGGCTGTACGCCCACGAGAAGAAGCTGGTTCTGCCGCTGGTGCTGGCCAGCTTGGTACTGTTTCTGGTGGGCATGTCCTTCGCCTATTTCCTGGTGTTCCCGGTGGTGTTCCATTTCATGTCGGCGGTGACGCCGGCCGGCGTCAGCATGATGACGGACATCGATAAATACTTGTCCTTCGTGCTGGGTATGTTCATGGCTTTCGGCACCACCTTCGAGGTGCCGGTGATCGTGGTAGTGCTGACGCGGATGGGCGTGGTGTCGGTGGCCAAGCTGCGCGAGGCGCGGCCTTATGTCATCGTCGGCGCCTTTGTGATCGCCGCCATCGTCACGCCGCCGGACGTGCTGTCGCAGACCATGCTGGCGGTGCCGCTGTGGCTGTTGTACGAGGCCGGCGTGCTGGTGGCCGCGCTGATGGAGCGCAAGGCGCGGCGCGCCCAGGCCGAGCCCGCGCCATGAGCCGCGAGCATTTCCGCCAAGGCGCGTCCGCCGCGCTGATCGTCCTGATCTTGCTGACCCTGGCTTGGGAGCTGTGGCTGGCGCCGCTGCGTCCGGGCGGCTCCTTCCTGGCGTTCAAGGCGCTGCTATTGCTGCTGCCCTTGCGTGGCATCCTGGCCGGGCGGCTGTATACCTACCAATGGTCCAGCATGTTCATCCTGGGTTTCTTCACCGAAGGCGTGATGAGGGGTTGGGCCGACCACGGCCTGGCGCAGAGATTGGCATGGTGTGAAGTTCTGATTAGTACACTATTCTTTATCTGCGTATTGGGATTTGCCAGGAGCTTCAAGCAGCGCGCTTGAGGTAAATGGACAAGGCGAAAAGTCCGGCAGCCCATGCTGCCGGTTTTTTTTGGGGCTTTTGGATACTACTAACGCGTGAATGTTCCCGCTGGTGATATGGCGTGTGGCCGCCTGTGGCGGCCCTCATCTAGAATCGCAGCATATAACGAGACCGGGTACAGCCCGGCCGGCATTCACTCTATTGGGTATGGGGAATTACCATGCGGAATTTGTCTATCGCGGCCAGGATTACGCTTGGCTTTGCGCTGCTGTTGGCGGCGCTCATTCTCACCGGGTTGTTGGCGCAACTGGGTCTGGGCAAGATTTCGGCGCGGGCGGAAGACGTCACTTCGCACGAGCTGGCCTTTTATACCGACATTGTCAGACTGCAGCGCGACATGGGCAATCTGCGGCGTTTCGAAAAAGACTACTTCATCAATATCGCCAACGACGGCAAGCGCGCCGAGTACCTGGAAAAATGGAAAAAAGCGCAGGCCGACGCGCAACAGGCGATCAGCCAGGCCGGCACCCATCCGCTGAATGATGAGGCCTCTCAGCAATTGTCCAAACTGTCCGGCCTGCTTGGCGGTTATGTCGATGGTTTCGGCAAGGTGTCGTCGCAGGTGGAGGGCAAACAGCTCGCCGCCACCGCCGATGCCAACCACGAGCTGGAAAAGTACAAGGACAATATCCACCAGATGGAAGGCGTGGTGGATGTGCTGGGCAAGAACGCCGCGGATGCGGTGGGCTTGCTGGACGACGAGATCAATGCCACGGCCGCCAGCGTGCGCAGCCAGATGCTGGCCGAGATCATCGCGGCGCTGGTGATCGGCGTGCTGATCGCCTGGTACATCATCTCCTCCATCCGCCAACCCTTGCTGCAGATGCGCGATGCCAATCAGGAGCTGGCGGACAAGCGCAATCTGCGGCTGCAATTGCCGGATTTCGGCAACAACGAGCTGGGCAGCGCCGCCGCCTCATTGGCCAAGCTGGTGGACAGCGTGCGCGCGGTGGTGGTGGAGTCGCAGGGCCACTCGGCGCAGTTGGCCAAAGCGGCCAATCAGCTGAATGTCGTCAGCGAGCATGTGTCGTCTGCGTCGGCGCATCAGTCTGAGGCCGCATCCAGCGGCGCGGCGGCCATCGAGCAGATGTCGGTCAGCATCAATCTGGTGGCGGACAGCACCCAGGATGTGGAGCGGCAGGCGCGGCAGACGATGGAGCAGGCCACAACAGGCAGCGAGCTGGCGCAGAAGGCGGCCGGCGAGATCCGCCAGATCGCCAGCACCATCACCGAAACCGCTACCGTGATGGACGGGTTGAACCAGCGCTCCGCCGACATTGGCGACATCGTGCGGGTGATCCACGACATCGCCGACCAGACCAATCTATTGGCGCTGAACGCGGCGATCGAGGCGGCGCGCGCCGGCGAAATGGGCCGCGGCTTCGCCGTGGTGGCGGACGAAGTGCGCAAGCTCGCCGAACGCACCAGCCAGGCCACCACCGAGATTTCCGGCCATATCGACGGCGTGTTGGCCGATACCCAGCGCGCCTACCAGAGCATGCAGCAGGCCAATGACAAGATTGAAACCGGCGTGGTCAGCGCTTCCAGCGTGGCGGATGCGCTGCAGCAGATCCGCGAGCTGGCCGAGCATTCGGTGCACCGCATCGCCGACATCGCCAATGCGATCAAGGAGCAGAGCCTGGCCAGCCAGGAAGTGGCGCGCAATGTCGAGCAGATCGCGCAGATGAATGGCCAGACCACGGAGGCGGCCGGCGAGGCCAGCGCGCTGGCCAGCGAGCTGCAGGCTTTGTCGCATGAGCTGGATACTTGTTTGCAGCGCTTCCGTACTTGAGCGGGCTGCGGGTCACGCGCATCCCAAGCCCCGGCCATGCGCCGGGGTTTTTGCATGATGGTCCTGGATTTTGAATCCGCGACAGTGCGGCACGGCTGATGGGAGCCAGGTTCAAGTCCATCCCAGCGCCGCCAGCGTGTTGGCGTAGAGCGCGTCTCGCAGCGTGGAGACCTCCATGCCGCGCAACTCGGCCAGCACGGCGACAAAGCGCGCCAGCTGCGCCGGCTCGTTGGGGACGTCCTGGGCGTATTCCGGCCGGATGTCCGGCGCGTCGGTTTCCAGCACCAGGCTGGACAGCGGCAAGGTGGCGGCGAGTTGGCGGATGCGGCGTGAGCCGCTGTAGGTCATCGCGCCGCCGAAGCCCAGCTTGAAACCCTGGCGGATGAAGGCCTGGGCCTGTTGTTCGCTGCCGTTGAAGGCGTGGGCGATGCCGCTTTCCACCTTTTGCTCGCGCAAATGTTTCAGCACCCGGTCCACCGAGCGGCGCACATGCAGCACCGCCGGCAGGCCGTGCTTGCGCGCCAGCTTCAGTTGCTCCACCAGCAGCGCCTCCTGCCGCATCGGGTCCAGCTCGGGCAGATAGAAATCGAGGCCGATTTCGCCCACCGCCGCCGGCGCATGCGCCGCCAGCGCGGCGTCGAGCAGGGCCAGGTGATCGTCCAGATGCTGGCCCAGATAAATCGGGTGCAGGCCGAAGGCGATCCAGCAGCCGTAGCGCGCGCGCATCGCCAGCACGTCGTCGAAATTGCCGGCTGTCACTGCAGGCACCAGCAACTGGCCGACGCCGGCGGCCTGCGCCCGCGCCACCACGCCGTCGATATCCGGTTGCAGCTCCGGCGCGTCCAGGTGGCAATGGCTGTCTATCAGGCAGGCGGCGGCCGGCAGCGGGGCGAAACGCATCACAGTTTCCAGGTGAAGCCCAGCAGGGTTTGCCAGCCTGCGGTGTGGCTGCCGGTATTCTCGGCCGCCCAGCGGCTGCCGGCGCCCAGGTCCAGCGTCCAGTGCTTGGCGAGCGGATGCGACATCACCAGCAGCAGATTGCTCTGCTCCAGCTGCCAGCCGGGGCCGTCATCGCTATGATTCAAGCCCAGGCGGCGTTTCTGGTTGGCCAGGCTGGCCCAGCCCAGCACCGAGAATTTCTGCCCCATCCAGTCGCCCAGCGGCGCGTCCAGCGTGGCCGCCAGCAGTTGTCCCGGATGGCTGCTGCCGATGCGGCTGGCGTAGCCGAAGGACAGGCTGCCGTCGCGCGGCAGGTCAAAGCCGTAGCGCGCCAGCGCCAGGCTCTGCGATACGCCGCCGCCCAGACTCCAGGCCGGCTCGCTGGCTACGCCCAGCGACACCCAGCCGCCCGGCGCCGGCAGCGCCCAGCCGCCTTCGCCGTCTTGCACGTACAGGGCGCCGAAGCGGGTGCGGTACTGCATGTCCACGCTGGGCTGCAGCCGCGACGAGTTGCCGTAGTCGGTCTTGCGGGTCATCAGCTCCGTGCTGATGGACAAGTCGAGGTCCTTGCCGTCGTCGGCGCGACAGGGCAGGGAAGACAACAACATGCCCGCTGTGAGAAGGCAAATAATAGGTTTCATCGCGGCGGAGGTCTCTGGGTCTTTATGTTTCATTTTGAGCATACGCGTTCAACCGCATTATGGTGGCTATCTCGGCGCGGAGGCGTCGATGTTCATGCGGTTTCCTCCGTCTGCAGCTGCTGCAACAGATATAGCCGCTGGTAGATGCCGCCCAGCCGCATCAGCTGTTCGTGGTCGCCGGTTTCGGCGATGCGGCCGTGGTTCAGCACGATGATGGTGTCGGCGTCGCGTATCGTGGACAGGCGGTGGGCGATGGAGATCAGCGTGATCTTGCCGGCCAGCCGCGTCAGCGCCTGCTGCACCAGCTGTTCGGTTTCGCTGTCGATGTGCGAGGTGGCTTCGTCCAAGAGCAGGATGCGCGGCTTGCCGGCCAAGGCGCGGGCGATGGCGATCAGCTGCTTCTGGCCGCTGGACAGCCGCGCGCCGCTTTCGCCCATATCGCTGTCGTAGCCGTTTTCCAGCGACAGGATCAACTCGTGCACGTCGGCGGCGCGGGCGGCGTCCTCGATGGCCTGTTGCGACAGGCCGCGCCCCATGTCGATGTTTTCCCGCGCGCTGGCCGCCAGCAGGAACGGGTCCTGCGGCACCAGGCCGATGCCGGCGCGGAAGGCGGCGTCGCTGATGGATTCCAGCGGCTGGCCGTCGATCAGGATGTCGCCGTGCTGCGGCCGGTAGAAGCGCAGCAGCAGCGACAGCAGGGTGGACTTGCCGCTGCCGGTATGGCCGACGATGCCGACGAAGCCGCCGGCTGGTATCTCCAGGCTCAGCTCATGCAGCACCGGGTGTTCCAGCTGGTAGCCGAAAGTCAGCTGGCGGAAGCTGACCGCGCCGGCGGCGATGCGGCCGTCTGCGCCGGGCTGCTGCGCGGCGGGCTCCTGCAGCAGGTGGCTGACGCGGCTGGCCGCCACCACGGCCTGCTGCAGCTGGCCAAACTGCAGCGTTATCTGGATCAGCGGCTCCACCACGCGGCCGATATAGCCGACGAAGGCGTACAGCACGCCGATTTCCACGCCGCCCAGCTCGCGCGCGCCGTAACTGTAGATCACGGCGATCAAGAGCAGCACATTGAGCAGATCCAGCGCCGGACGCAGCAGCCAGGCGTTGGCATTCAGCTCGCGCAGCCGCGCCTGGTAGTAGCGCTGGTTGGTGTCGTCAAAGCGGCCGATGAAGCGGCCCTCGGCATTGCTGGCTTGCAGCACGGAGATGCCGGCGATCGACTCCGCCATCTGCGCGTTGATGTCGCTGCGCAGGGCGCGCGCGCGCGCCACCGACGGCGCGCTGAGCCGCTGGTACAGCCAGATGATGGCGAATGTGGCCGGGAACAGCAGCAGCGTCACCAGCATCAGCCGCCAGTCCAGCCAGGCCATGGCCGCCAGCGCGCCCAGCACCACGATGCTGCTGTTGAGGATGACGAACAATGCTTGCACATACAGCGCTTTGACCGACTCGGTGTCGTTGGTGACGCGGCTGACCAGCTGGCCGGTGATGGCTTGGTCGAAAAAGGCCATGGGCAGGCGGATGACATGGCCGTACACGCGCTCGCGCAGCCGAACCACCGCGCGCATGGCCACGCCGGCCAGCCGCACCAGTTGCTGGTAGCGCAGCACGGCAGCCGCCACGCCCAGCAGCAGGCTGCCGGCCAGCAGGCCGGCGATGGCGCCCCATTCCAGCCGGTGCGGCAGCAGATAGCTGTCGATGAAGATCTTGCCCAGCAAGGGGGCGGCCGCTTCCAGCAGGGCGGCGATCAGCAGCCAGCCGCCGCCGCGCCACAGATGGTTCAAGTCGGGGCGGGCGGCGTCGGTCAGCAGGGCGACGGCCTCGCGGGTTTGGGTGCGGGTGGCGTCAGATTTCATCGAGGCTGGCCTCCAGTTGTTGATAGCGCCACTGGCTGGCGTACCAGCCATCGCCTTGCAGCAGTTGCTCGTGGCTGCCTTGTTCGGCGATGTGGCCGTGGTGCAGCGCGATGATGTGGTCGGCGTCGGCCACGGCGGACAGGCGGTGGCTGACGATGATCACGCTGCGGCCGCGCCGCGCCTCGCGCAGGTGTTGCAGGATTTGCGTCTCGGTCTGGGTGTCCACCGCGGACAAGGCGTCGTCCAGCAGCAACAGCGGCGCGTCGGCCAGCAGGGCGCGGGCGATGGCGACGCGCTGGCGCTGTCCGCCGGACAGGGCCACGCCTTTTTCGCCCACGGGTGTGTTGTAGCCCTGCGGCAGGCGCAGGATGTCCTCGTGCACCGCCGCCAGCCGCGCCACGCGTTCTATCTCTGTCTGGCTGGCTTCCGGCCGCGCCAGCGCGATGTTTTCCGCCACGCTGGCGGAGAACAGGAAGGCCTCCTGCGGCACCCAGCTGATGGCGCTGCGCAGCGTCGCCAGGCGGTAGTCGGCGATGTCCACGCCGTTCCAGCGGATATTGCCTTGCTGCAGCGGGTATTGCCGCAGCAGCAGCTTCAACAGCGTGGACTTGCCGCTGCCGGTGGGGCCGACCACGCCCAGCGTGCGGCCTGGCGGCAGGTCTACGGACACTTGGCGCAGCGCGGCGGCGGCGTCCGGCGCGTAGTGGAAAGTCAGCTTGTCGAAATGCAGGGCGCCGGGCGTCAGATCGGCGCGGGTGCCGCTGTCCGCCACATCGAGCTCGGCGTCCAGCGTCGGTTGCAGCCGCTGCCAGGCGGCGGAGCCGCGCTGCAGCAGCGACAGCACCCAGCCGGCGGCGAACATCGGCCAGATCAGCTGCACCAGATACATATTGAAGCTGGTGAGCGCGCCTATGGTCAGCTGGCCATGCCATACCAGATAGCCGCCCACCGTCAGCGCGATGGCGGTGGCGGAAACCAGGGATACGCCCACCACCGGCTCGAACGCCGCCTCTCCGCGCTGCGCCTCGAAGCTGCTGTGAGCGGCAGCCTCGGCCAGTTGCGCCAGCTCGGCGTCGTTGCGCGCTTCCAGCCCCAGCGCGCGCAGCGTGCGCACGCCGCTGAGCGTTTCCTGCACGTGATTGTTGAGCTTGCCGAAGCGCTTCAGCGCCTCGTCCCAGTGATGGTGGATGTATTTGGCGATGCGGGAGAAGGCCCAGGCCATGAAGGGAAACGGCAGCAGCGCGGCCAGCGCCAGCCGCCAGTCCACGCCCAGCGTCATCATGCCCAGCACCAGCACCAGGGACAGCGCGCCGTCGAAGCCGGCCAGCATGGCCTCGCCGGCGGCCATTTCCACCGAGTCGATGTCATTGGTGGCCAGCGCCATCAAATCGCCGGTGCGCTGGCTTTGGAAAAAGCCCGGTCCCTGGCGCGACAGCTGCTTGTAGAGCCGGGTGCGCAGCTCCACGCCCAGCTGGTAGGACACGGAAAACAGCTGCAGCCGCCAGCCCACGCGCAGGAAATAGATGGCCAGGCCCATGCCCAGCAGCCAGGCCAGCTGCCCCAGCAGCTCGTCGCCGGACAGCTTGCGCGCCACCAGCGCATCCACGATGTGGCCCACCTGGCGCGGGATCATGACTGTCAGCACCGCCACCGTCGCCAACATCAGCGCCGCCAGGATGTAGGAGCGCCAGTGGCGCGTGACAAAGCTGAATAACAGACGGGACAGGGTCATGGACGGACCAGGCTAAGTGGGGGAGTGGTCCATTCTATGGTAAGGCCATTGTCATTGCTACCTTCTATCAATGAAGGTAGATGCCCTGGCGCGGCGGCGGCGGCGCCTGCAGCGGCAAACCCTGCATCTCGCGCAGCGATGCTTCTATGGTGTGGCACAAGGTCGCCAGCGGCAGGTCGTTGCCTTCGGTGCCGAACGGCTCTTCCAGTTCTTCGGCAATCTGTTCCAGCGCGAAATAGGTGTAGGCGATGAAAACCGCGATCGGCGGCGTCAGCCAGCCTATGCTGGTCACCAGCCCGGCCGGCAGCAGCAGGCAATAAATGGTGATGGTGCGGTTCAGCAGCACGCGGTAGGTGAAGGGCATGGGGGTGGAGGCGATGCGCTCGCAGCCGCCCAGGATTTCCGACAGCGTGTTCAGATTGCGGTCCAGCGCGTGCCATTGCAGCTCGCTGAGCTGGCCGGCGCGCTGCAGCCGCTGCGCTTCGCGGCCCAGCCAGACCAAAATCAGGGCCGGGCGGAAACTTCCGGCCAGCACTTTTTCCAGGGCCTCCGCCGGCAACAACCGGCGCAGCTGCGCCTCCGCGTCCTGGCCGCGCAATTGCGCTTTCAGGGCGTAGGCAAAGGCGCATACGCCGTCGATGAAGCGGCTGCTGTCGTCGTTGTCTCCCAGCGCGGCCAGCATTTGCCGGGTCAGCGAGCGGCTGGCGATCAGCAGCGCGCCCCATAGTTTGCGGGCTTCCCAGAAGCGGTCGTAGCTGACGGAGTTGCGAAAGCCCAGGAAGATGGCCAGCGATACGCCCAGCAGCGTGAAAGTGGGGATGCTCAGCGAAGAGTCGCGCAGGCTTTGCAGCCACCAGTGACGCAATCCGGCGGCGACCAGTCCCACCGCCAACACCATCAGCAGCCGGGGCCAGATGCGCGGCAGCACCGAGCCATGCCAGACGAACAGCAGGCGGAACCAGGAGGGAATATGGCGAACGATCATGGAGGAAAAATGCTTGTCATAAAGACTGAATGTTACACAAATGTATGCCGCCTTATTGTATCCATTTGGCCTGCCGGCTTATCACCAGGCGTCGGCGGTGAGGCTGCAGCTTGGCGCATTCATTTAATGTCAAATAAATTTAGTGTGTTTTTTTAAGCATTTTTTCGAATTGATTTTCCTGCTTTGGCGAGTGAAGTGTAAAATAGCGGTTACAAAGTTTGATTTGATTGGTTCGGACGGATATAGTCTGCCGCGTTATCCACAAAGCAAAGGTTCATCGTGAACAACGACGGGTGTAGTCGATCCTTCATCGACACGTCGCTTTGCGGGATTCGCGCAGTCTGATTCTTCTACTGCCGCATCCTGCAAGCCAGGGTGTGGCGTCATTGGCCCTCGGGCCTCCGCTCTCTCCTCTTTTGCCTTCGGGCAGCGCCGGCCGGCCTTGGGCCCGCCGCATCGCATCCGCCAGTTCCTATTGAACCGGAGCTACCGGCAAGCGCCGCCATTGCGGCTGCCTGTCAGCTTCTTCCCTTGATCCGCTACACGGAGATTTCGATGTCTGAAGAACCAGAACCTCGACCGTGCCGGCCGGAACCCTTGTCCCGCTGACCTAGGTCTTGGCGGGCGGTGGCAGTCCCGTCGGCATGGCCCGGAAATGGGCGCGGCCTAGTCTCGTCTGTCTCTCCCCTTTTTGAATTTTCCGTTGCTATACGGAGGAAACCTTGCGTCTATCGTTGGCAGACGCGTGTTTTTTCCAGAGGCAGGGGGATGTGCGTCCGGATGAAACGCATCGGCGCGCATGGGAGGGGAAGTTGCAAGATTTCTGCCGCACTAAAAAGTCCGGGCACGTTCATTCTGTAAGCGTTTCTGCTGTCGCTGCATTGGATAGGTATCTGATTTAAAAAACTTGTCTGATGGCGGTGGCGCATTTTTTGATGAAACGCCAAAAATATCCATTTAACATTAAAATTGTTAAAACTGAATATTTGCTTTTGCGCGAATTCCCGGCAGCTGGGATGGATCATTCTGATCGGGGCGCATCTGCAATTTGGAAAGGCAACGCCAAATGAACCAAGCAAGCAAAATCTACATGACTGACGCGCAAGGCATGCGCTGGGTAAACGCCGATTACGTGAAGGAAGTGGCGGACGATATCGCCGACTTCGGCGGCAACCACGCGATCGATGGCAATGATCTGGACATGAAGCGCGACAGCATCTGGCGCATTTTCCGGGTGCGCGCCATGTGGCTGCTCATCCTGACTGCCTTTGGCATCTTGACCAGCAGCATCATCGCCGGTCAGACCGAACTGCTGGACCAAGCCATCATTCTGGCGGCCTTCCTGCCGGCCATCGTGGATATGGGCGGCAACTCCGCCAGCCAGGTCGCCACGCTGGTCATCCGCTCCATCGCGCTGCAAGACTTGAAGGTCCGCGCCAAGGATGTGTTCCTGGTGCTGAAAAAGGAAATCGTGATTGCCTGCATGCTGGCTTCCGTTGTCGCGGTTGCCGAGGTCGTCATGGCCCATTTCACCAAATCTCCGGGCGGCGACATTCTGCTGGTGGTGGGCGTGTCCATGTTCGCCTGCACCCTGACCGGTTCGATTATTGGCGCTGTCCTGCCGTTTGCCGCTAAACGGTTCGGCGCCGACCCGGCCACCCTGTCCTCGCCCATGCTCACCAGCATTTGCGACTTCGTCGGCGTGCTGATCTACCTGGGCTTCGCCATGGTGATTCTGGGCGGCAATCTGGTGTAAGCGCTTATCGTGGGCAGGTTTGCATCCGCCGCTCAAAGAAAAAGGCCGTCCCAGCGTGGACGGCCTTTTTGCGTGCGGCTATGCGCTCAATCCCACTCCAGCGCGCCTTTTTTCCATTCGTAGAAAAAGCCTATGGTCAGGAAAGCCAGGAATACCGCCATCGCGCCCAGGCCAAACAGGCCCAGCTCGTCTTTCAACGTCACCGCCCACGGAATCATGAAGGCCACTTCCAGATCGAACAGGATGAACAGGATGGCCACCAGGTAGTAGCGCACGTCGAAGCGTCTACGCGCGTCGCCAAAGGCCTCAAAGCCGCACTCGTAGGGCGACAGTTTTTCCGGGTCTGGCCGGTTGGGGCCCAGCAAGCGGCCCGCCAGCATAGGCAGAACCCCCATCAGCAGGCCCACCACGATGAACAGCAAGATGGGGAAGTAGTTTTCCAGCATGGCTATCGATTCCTGTTGCGATGACTAAACAGGAATAGACCGCGGCAGGCCGCCAAGTGCCTTCGCCAAGGGTAAACGTTTGGTAAAAGCCGGATGGCATGGGCCGGCAGTTATAAAGGCGCAGTTTGTGGGTGAGCAAACTGCCTTGCTGGGAACCATGCCTCGACCATTCGCCGGGCGGCGCGGGAGCATTACTGACCCAGGCGCGGCAGCCGGCCTGAAACCGCCATAACAAAGGCCATCCGCTTGGGGATGGCCTGAGTTGATGTTGTCGCGCAGTGCGCTGGCAATCTGGCGTCGCAGCCGCTTGCCGTCTCGCAGTTTGACCGTAGCCGGAGTCCTCGCCGGAAGAGCGGTCTGGTGGGATGCTGCGGATGGCGGTGGGGCGCGGCGCAACCAATCAAGATGAGGGATCGGAAGGTTCGCCTGGATTTGCCGCTAACTGTCTCTCCGTGGTGAGATGATCGGGCCTGCTGGCCTTTATATCGGTCTTTTATGGCTGGCCTAAATAGCTGTTTTCATTATTTTTTGTTACGCCTGGTACGGTTCTTGTATGGTGTCTCGCCCGCTGGCGCCGGCTTTGCCAATAGCCCGCTCATCGCGGGCGCAATGGCTTCATCCCATTGGCCGCCGCCGCTTAGCGTCTCCATTCCTCCGCATGGGCGTTGCCCGCCAAGCAGGCTTTTTGTCCTTCCGCTTTCCCTTTACAGCTGCTACGTTTATGTCATTGTCAATCTATGACTGGAGGGGAATGTGAAATCGATACTGGCCATGGCCTGTCTGCAGCTCTCCCTGACGCTGCTGCCGCAAGGCGCGAGTGCGGAAGCGCCGATCCGCGCCGCCCAGCAGCAGGCAAACTATCAAGCCACCCGCGATTATTACCAGCAATTGGTCAGCAACGGCGGCCGGCTGGCGGAGCTGGGCCTGCTGATGAACATGATGCCCAAAGGCGGCGACCTGCATCACCACTATACCGGCGCGCTGTATGTGGAAACCTATCTGGACTGGGTGGACAAGCAACAGTACTGCATCTACCGCGCCACGCTGAAGATAGAGACCAAGCCGCAGCAGGCCGCGGCCCAGCCCGGCAACGAATGCATGAGCGCCGAGCAGCTCAAGGAGGACAACGGCCTGTACCGCAAGCTGCTGACGGTGTGGTCGGACAAGGACTTCTACAACCACAGCCATGACCAGCCGCCGCCGGACAAGCAGTTCTTCGATACCTTCGGCTACTTTGGCGCGGCAGCCGGCTATTCCCCGCGCGAAGGGCTGCAGCTGCTGAAAGCGCGCGCCAAGGCCAAAAACCTGCAATACCTGGAAACCATGCTGCGCGGCGCGCCGGCTGGCGACAACAGCAAACTGGCGGCCGCGCTGGACAACCTGCCGGCAGGCATGAGCGCGGACCAGATAGACCAGGCGCTGGGCCAGGCCATGGACAAGCTGGCGGCGGACGCGGCAACGCAGGACATGATCCAGCAGTATCGCCAGCAACTGGCCGGCTACGCCCAGGGCATGGACGATGCCGACTTCACCCTGCGCTTCCAGACTTATGTCTCGCGCAATAATTCGCCATCGGCCACCTTTGCCGCCCTGTACGCAGGCTTTGCCGCCGCCCATGGCAACCCGCTGGTGGTGGGCCTGAACATTGTCGGCCCGGAAAACGGCATCGTGGCGATGCGCGACTACGCGCTGCACATGCGCATGATCCATTTCCTCAAACAGCGCTTCCCCGACGTGAAGCTGGCCTTGCACGCCGGCGAACTGGTGCTGGGCATGGTGCCGCCGGAAGGCCTGCGCGACCATATCCGGCTGGCGGTGGAACTGGCCGGGGCCAATCGCATCGGCCACGGCATAGACATCAGCCATGAAGAAGAAGCCGACCGCCTGCTGGCCGAGATGCGCCGCCGCGACGTGGCGGTGGAAATCAACCTCACCAGCAACGAGTTCATCCTGGGCGTGCAGGGCGCGTCGCATCCGGTGCTGCTGTATCGCCGCTACGGCGTGCCGTTTGTGATCTCCACCGACGACGAAGGCGTGTCGCGCAGCGACATCGGCAATGAATACCTGCTGTACGCCAGCCGCTACAAGCCGTCGTATGAGGAGCTGAAGCGCACGGTATACCGCAGCATCCGCTATTCCTTCCTTAGCCCGGCAGATAAAACCCGGCAGCTGCGTCAGCTGGATGGCCGCTTCGCCAGCTTTGAAGCGCGGGTGGCGGCGCTGCGGCGGCTGGATCAAACCCGCTGACGGGAAACGCCGTCCTTCCTGGGGAAGCGGCGGCGTTTTTGCATATTAGCGGCGGATGCGCGTCTGTTGCGGTGGTTTGGCCGCGCATTCGCCGATGAAGTGCCAGCGCAGATAATCCGCGCTGTCCGCTAGGTTGGACACCCGCCACGGGCGGTAGCCGGCGGCGCAAACGCCCATTGTGGCGTTGCCCAGGCGCGGCGCGGGCAGCCCCACCAGCATGGCGGCCCGTTGCCGGGCATCCGGGATGGTGGCTTCACCGCGCCAGTGGCGGCAGCTTGCGCAGTCGTTGTGCTTGGCAGCCAGCCGTTCGGCTTGCAGGCGCGGCAGGTGTGCGTCGAATTCCAGAATCGCCGCCCGCTCTTCAAATGCCTCCACGTCGTCGGCGTGGGCGTGCTCGGGGTGATGGACATAAAGATGGGTATCCAGCGCCGCAATCAACTCCGCCGCCGACACGCCGTCCTCAAGTTGGCGGCCCAGCGTTTGCAGCCAGTGGGCGCGGTCGTCGTCGCGCCAGCGCTCCAGCCGGCAGATGCGCTCGGCTCGGGCTTGCAGCGGCGCCGGCAGGATGGCGGGCGGAATCGCGCTGTCGATGGCTATGGAGAAAGCGTGCATGCCCTGCCTTTCTGTCGGAGTGGAGGCGGAAAGCCGGCGCAGGGCCGGTTTACGCCATAGGGTGCGGCAGAAAATATGACGGGGCGAGCAGACAGGGTTCAGCGCTGACAAGCTGGAAAGGCAAAGCATTTGCCGCGCAGTGTGATTACAATGGCATGCCTGTCGATGTGCGCATGGCGGCTCCTTGCCTGGCATCGCATTGCAATTGCTTGAGAAAGCTCCCTTATATGAAACCTGCAGACGTATCCAGCCATTCCACGCAGCCCACCCTCACCGAATCTTATGGCCCGCATGATGGGCAGGCTGGCGATCTCTATCTTCCCGCCCAGCCGTATCCCGCCGTTGTTTGTCTTCTGCACGGCGGATTCTGGCGCATGCCTCATGGCCGGGAGCAGATGCATGCCATCGCGCAGGACCTGGCAGCCCGCGGTTTTGCGGTTTGGAATCTCGGCTACCGCCGAATAGGCGCGCCGACAGGTGGATGGCCGAATACCGGCGCGGATGTGCTGCGCGGCATCGAATACCTGTCCACCCTGGCGGACAAGGGCATAGCGCTGGATTTGAGCCGCATTGCGTTGCTGGGGCATTCGGCAGGCGGGCACCTGGCTTTATGGGCAGCTGCGCAAGCGCTGAACCGCGTCCGCATCCGGGCTGTAGCGGGCGCCGCGCCGGTCAGCGATCTGCATGCCGCTTATTCAATGGCGCTGGGTCGTGGCGCGGTGCAGGAACTGCTGGGCGCGTCTCCGGATGAACAGCCGGAACGCTATGCCGCTGCCTCTCCTCTGCAACGCTTGCCGCTGGGCATTCCACAGCTGATCGCTCACGCCATCGATGACCACGCCGTGCCTATCGAAATGTCGCGGACTTACGCGGCGGCCGCTCGCGCTGCGGGCGATTCCATCCTGCTGCAGGAGCTTTCGGATTCCGACCACATGGCCTTTCTCGATCCCGCCAGCAGCGCGCATGGCGCGGTGTGCGAGTGGTTATCCACAGCCTTGGGAGAGAGTCCGCAGACGGGTGGCTAGTACGCGGTTAGCGCCGTGCGGGATGGTTGCTGCCGGGGGATGTTTGGTTGGTGTGTTGGGGTGTAAATCAGGACACATCGCAAGCATTGAAACCGAAGGGCCAAAACAGCCAGTCCGCAGAAGCGGCTGGCTGTTGGCTTTTATGGCACAGGGCTTACAGCACGCGGGTGAGCAGCGTCAGCGATTCGCCCATGCGCTTGTCCAGCGGCTCCAGCAATTCCTTGATGCGGCTGGATGGCAGGCGCACGTCGTCGCCCAGGCAAGCGAGCAAATCGATCACGGATTGCAAACCCAGCTGGCCATGGGCGAGGTGGCAGATGGACTCCACCACCGCCTGCTCGATGTCGTGGCACAAATGCGCCACGCGCGCGGCCGGCTCTCTGGCTTTGGCTTGATCCTTGCCGGCCAATTGCTCCTGCAAGGCGGCAAAGGCTTCATGCAGCCGGGTCATGGCCAGCAGGCTGGGTGGATGCGTGGGAACTTGATTGTGCAGCAGCCAACGGCTGCGGGCGGGGTGACGGTTTTTCAGGGAAACGGCAAGGTGAGACGAACTGCGGGTGATGCTAGGCATGGCAAAACCCTCCGGTGAAGTGTGCATTTTCCTGCCACTCCCGACGCCAGGCGGGGTGGCAGGCGCATGGCGGGATTGGCGTACCGGCTTCACCTCCGGCGCATCTTTCGATGCTCCCACCACCGCCCGCCATAAATTGCGCGTAGCTATGGTGTCTAGGACTGGTGCGTGTGAACGCAGCAGTCCCCGGTGAAGTATCGGGACGCCAATCCCGATGCCGCTATTGAACGGCACAGGTGAGATTATCCGGAGGGAAGGCTTGCGAGGCAAGGGAATAGGGTGGAAAACCGGCTGTATTTTGAAGCAGTAAGTAGAATCCGCTGCGCGGATGATGGTTTTCAATGCCGGGGCTGCTCGGCGGCAGGGAGGGGATATTTGCCTGCTTTATGACCTCATTCGGTATCCCGGCCACCCTGCAAGCCTGGCCTGCGGCTTCCCGCCGGTTCCCGTCAGGCCCGAGGCGCGGCTGAACTCTCTGCGTGCGAATCCCTCAATGGGCGAGGCGAAGCCTCGCACGTAGAGATTCTCTCAGCGATGCGCGCTAGCGTCGCGGGACTCAAACATGCAGCCGCTTAAGACCTCGGGCCTGCCACCCGACGGCAGGCTTGAAGGGAAGGGGGGCGTCGCAAACGTGCCAGTTTTTGCGAGCGCTTGGCTGTGTTGGGGCATGTAATGGAGCTTGTTTAATCGGTTTCAGAGCCGAACCGACTTGCCCTTATCCCATCAGCGCAAGCCGACTCCGAAGCCCTTTCCAAGGTTTTAAGCCGCCTCCTGTTTGAGCGGGGCGACGTTAGCGCCCCGCGAGTTTGGCGGCGCCTTGGAAAGGGCTTTGGAGCGCTGTTGGGTCTGTCTCTTATACACATCTCCGAGCCCACGAGACTCAAAACGGGGGGGGGGGGGGGGGGGGGGGGGGGGGGGGGGGGGGGGGGGGGGGGGGGGGGGGGGGGGGGGGGGGGGGGGGGGGGGGGGGGGGGGGGGGGGGGGGGGGGGGGGGGGGGGGGGGGGGGGG
>NZ_JAELTR010000169.1:0-509 GCF_016428945.1 Chromobacterium sp. ASV23 | reverse complement strand
AGGTCATCCACTGCATTTGGTTGTGTCATGTAACGCTCACTGACGGTTCTTTCGCCAATGATAGCGGTCAATAGGTGGAGAGTGGTATCAGCAAGTTTGACACAGTTTGTACTGTATAATATATTGTTTATATCAATAGAATCAGCATGTTAGGTTTGTTATGGATGGTCTTTACAGTGATTCCTCTGCGCGGCTTGCCAAATTTTTTGAGCTCATCAAAAAGAAGGATCCTTGCGAGGTGATCAGAGTTCGTTATTGGTTTCAGGGCGTGATGGCGAGATCACGTAATTCAACGGCCTACGCGCTGGAAAAGGAAATAGAACCAAAATCATTTGCGCGAATGAATGGTCGATTGGGTTACAGGGGGAAGTGGAAGAGGTATGAGTATGGCATTTCTTGTCCAAGAGCTGTCTCTTATACACATCTGACGCTGCCGACGACAGCACGGAGGTGGAGGGGGGGGGGGGGGGGGGGGGGGGGGGGGGGGGGGGGGGGGGGGGGGGGGGGGG
>NZ_JAELTR010000168.1:0-511 GCF_016428945.1 Chromobacterium sp. ASV23 | reverse complement strand
CGGAGTCTCGTGGGCTCGGAGATGTGTATAAGAGACAGGTGTGGGGCTATATTCCTGACTGGTAGCAGATTGATTGACGTATAGCGCGATTGCCTATCGAAGTGAGCATCCGTGCAAGGACGAAGGTGGCAAGTAAAAAAATCTGTATCGGAAGAGAGGGATGTGGCCGTACTTTAACAGTGCGGTCAGCTAGGGAAGGTCTGAACAAGTCCCCAACCTTCCCGTAAACTGACATTTCGTCAGCCAGATCCAGGATGCCGCCATGCGACAGCAGATTACCTTCACCGATCTCGAACTCGTCGCCAAGAAGAATCGCACTCGATGTGAAATCTTTCTAGCCGAGATGGATCAGGTCATGTCTTGGGCGCAGCTCGAAGCGGTCATCGCTCCGGTTTATCCCAAGCCTGTCTCTTATACACATCTGACGCTGCCGACGACAGCACGGAGGTGTGGGGGTGGGGGGGGGGGGGGGGGGGGAGAGGGGGGGGGGGGGGGGGGGGGGGGGGGGGGG
>NZ_JAELTR010000167.1:0-516 GCF_016428945.1 Chromobacterium sp. ASV23 | reverse complement strand
GATGTGTATAAGAGACAGGTGCATTTTTATCGAGAAATACTTCTAAGTCATTTCTAGCACGCTCTTCTGTAATATGTCTTGCAAATTCCCCATACCCCATACTCTTTGGCTTTCGATAGCCTAAATCGAGACGAATGAATAAGATACGCGAGTACGACTCAAAAACCGAATCTAAATATTTTTCCACACTTCTACTATTTTTATTGACTCTTCTGTTGCTAGAATTGACTGCCTGTTTAAATTCTTTACTCTTTGCAGCCAATCTGAATTGATCTACAAACTCATTCAAAATTCTGACCTTTTCTTTCAATTCCACCTTCTTCGGCTCCCGCCCCCTCCACAAGGCTTCAAGAATTCCAGATTCATTTACAACACGTAAGAATGTTGTGATCTCTACACTTAATTCAAGATCAGACAAATGTTCTATAAGCACAGGGCCAGTTAACGAATAAAGAACCTTAGTCAGCAGATAGCCTAGTTCGGTCTCATAAAGAAACAAATCAACCGGTTTAGTAG
>NZ_JAELTR010000166.1:0-519 GCF_016428945.1 Chromobacterium sp. ASV23 | reverse complement strand
TCGTCAGCGTCAGATGTGTATAAGAGACAGCCATAGACTATCGTCTTTTTCAAATTGAATACCCCCCTCATCTTTCTCGGGTAATTCTTGAATAACATCAGGAAGCCACATCCACAAAACCGTTCTAAGCAATGCAATTTGCAGTGGTTTAACCAAGACATCATTCATCCCACTATCAAGACAACGCTTTCTATGCTCGCTACCAGAGTTGGCCGATATAGCAATAATTGGTATACATTCAGCACCCGATAATTTCTCTTGGATCCTTATCCGTTCAGCCGCCTCATAGCCATCCATCTCTGGCAAATGACAGTCCATTAAAACTAAGTCTACACTCTGATTACTGGCCACCATCCTCACTGCTCTTTTACCGTCATCCGCAACCACCCAACCGAACCCTCAACCCCTCAATAGTGCCGAAATAACCTCTAGATTTGCAGGGTGATCTTCAACTAGCAATATTAACACTTTATAAGCATTCTCAACTTGAAGAACTGACGTCTCTGGACTCTCTCCCTC
>NZ_JAELTR010000165.1:0-519 GCF_016428945.1 Chromobacterium sp. ASV23 | reverse complement strand
TGTAACGCGCCATGGCTGTTTACCGGGTCGGGTTGTTCAGCAGGCTGGCGTGCAGGCGGCCGGATACCACGCGGACGTTGTCCAGCACCAGCTTGTTGCGGCGCACCAGCCAGTTGTAGCCCAGCACGGCCGGCACCGCGACGGCCAGGCCGATGGCGGTCATGATCAGCGCCTCGCCTACCGGGCCGGCCACTTTGTCGATGGAGGCTTGGCCGGAGGTGCCGATTTTCACCAGCGCGTGGTAGATGCCCCATACGGTGCCGAACAGGCCGACGAACGGCGCGGTGGAGCCGACGGTGGCGATCACCGACAGGCCATTCTGCATGTGGTGGCTGGCGGAGTCGACCGCGTCGGAGATGGCCATCGCCACCCAGGTGTTCAGATCGACGCGGTTGGCCAGCTCGCCTTTGTGTTCGCGCGCGGCTTCGATGCCGGCGACGGCGACGGCGCTGTACATGCCTTCGTCGGCCAGCTCGCTGGCGGCTTTTTGCAGATCCACGCCGTGGTGGCCCTGCAGTT
>NZ_JAELTR010000164.1:0-509 GCF_016428945.1 Chromobacterium sp. ASV23 | reverse complement strand
TGGCCGAATCACGTGGGATCGGAGATGTGTAGAAGAGTCAGAGATGCATGGCTAATATATAAGCCACACCCTGATGTTGTTGCCGGTCTGCGTGAAGCAGGCAAGAGTGAAATTAATGCACAGGACTTCTGTAATGAAATTTTATCAGACGTCGCCATTAATAAATTAATTGAGAGTGTAGACGAGGTGCACGTCATGACATCACTAGCTGGCTTTGAAGCTCTCCTACGTAAAAAGAAAGTAGTTTGTTATGGCCAACCTTTTTATGCAGGCTGGGGACTGACTCATGACACTTACCCTTTACCCAGAAGAAAAAGAAAATTGGAGTTAGACCAATTAGTGGCGGCTACACTAATTGAGTATCCATTGTATGTGAGTCGGATAACTGGCACTCATTGTGAGGTAGAGCAAGCTATTGAAGCTGTCTCTTATACACATCTGACGCTGCCGACGACAGCACGGAGGTGTGGGGAGGGGGGGGGGGGGGGGGGGGGGGGGGGGGGGGGGGG
>NZ_JAELTR010000163.1:0-542 GCF_016428945.1 Chromobacterium sp. ASV23 | reverse complement strand
GTTTAGGAGTAATCCATCGTATAGCAGCTGTCGTTTAGGAGTTTTCTTATTTTAACTTGGGAGTGTGGCAGTTAATCTTGTGAAACTTGATTGTGCTTATTAAAAGGATTGTTATGAATTTCAAATATGGCTTTGGCGTATTGGCTCTTGTCGCATCAATGCAAGCAAGCGCGGCTGATTGGCCAATCCTGAAAGAGGGAACGCAGGAAGTCGGTTTGCTGGGGGCTATTGATTTTGACGCAGCGGATAGCTATCAGGTCAATTTGGCTGGTAACTATGGCTACTTTGTCAATGATGGCTGGGAAGTGGGTGTCGATGCGGATGTCACCGCCAGCAAGTCTTACAAGTCCGGCGCGCTTGGCGTGTTCACGGAATACAACTTTGTGAACAACAGCAACTTTGTCCCTTATGTTGGCGCCAGTACGCAAATCATTTCGGCCGACTATAGCGGCTGTCTCTTATACACATCTGACGCTGCCGACGACAGCACGGAGGTGTAGATGTAGGGGGGGGGGGGGGGAGGAAAAAAGGGGGGGGGGGGG
>NZ_JAELTR010000162.1:0-546 GCF_016428945.1 Chromobacterium sp. ASV23 | reverse complement strand
CCGGGGTGATCATATTCCACGCCGTGCTGATCTACGCGCTGGTGACCGGCTTGGCCCAGGGCGTGGTGAAGGTGATCCAGCAGAAGGTGGAAGTGTCGGTGATCAGCGAACCGCCGCCGCCACCGCCTCCGCCGCCGCCGAAGATCGAAAAAGTGGTGCAGCAGCCGACAGCGCCGAAACCGCAGGCCTATGTGCCGCCAGTGGTCAATCCGCCGCCGATGGTGCAATCGCAGAACGCGATCCAGTCGGTGACGGCCGATCCGACGCCGCAACCAGCGCCGACGCCGGCGCCGGCAGTGGAAGCGCCCAAAGGCCCGGTGTCCGCCAAGGCCAACTGCAGCCATCTGGAATCGCCGGAATACCCGTCCAAGGCCCAGGAAGACGAAATCCAGGGCGTGGTGAACGTGGTGTTCAGCGTGGGCGCCAGCGGCAAATACAGCGGCGACGCCAGCTTCAATTTCAGCGGCGACATTCCGCCGCGTTATCGCAGCGCGTTCAAAGCCGCCATTACTACCGCATTGCAGGGTTACACCTGCCAGGCCAATT
>NZ_JAELTR010000161.1:0-552 GCF_016428945.1 Chromobacterium sp. ASV23 | reverse complement strand
ATTACAGACTCAGTAAAAGAAGAGCTAAGTTCCTTAGTTCAATCCCTTGCCCCTGAATTGAAAGAAAACCTCCGTCAGATAGACCTAGATGCATGGTCTCTTCAGTTGTCAGCAAGAGCAAAGGAAAGCTCTGGAATTGCTGATTTAATTGAGTTTTCCCGCGCAGTTCATGCAGAAATGGACGCTTTAATTTCATTATCCCGTAGTGGCGGCGGGGTGTCTCAAAATGGGACTTTATATACTACAACATTCCCCTGCCACAATTGTGCACGACATATAATCGCAGCCGGAATAAAGAAAGTTTATTACATTGAGCCATATGAGAAAAGTTTAGCCTTGGCGTCGCATAGCGATGCTATTGATGTTGTTGATTTCGAAGATCCGAGTGCACCATATGATCCTCAGAAAACCTTAAAAGTACAATTTATTCATTTCTCTGGAGTTGCTCCTCGTGTATTCAATGAGCTGTTTTCTCGTGATGGAGGGCGAAAATCTCAGGATGGATCATTTAGAGAATTTGTTGATTATGAAAGCGCTCTCCCAGAGAAGGTT
>NZ_JAELTR010000160.1:0-561 GCF_016428945.1 Chromobacterium sp. ASV23 | reverse complement strand
TGTCGCAATAGGCAAAGTCTCTAAAGTAATGATGGGCACTCATCTCACCACCGTAAATGGCATTTTCGCTTCTCATTCTTTCTTTGATAAAAGCATGGCCTGTTTTGCTTTGTACAGGTTCTCCACCATTTGCGATGATCATTTCCCGAGTATTCCAGACTAGCCTTGGGTCATGGATGATTTTTTCGCCAGGGTTCAGTCGTAAGAAGGCCTCTGCTAGTAGGCCAACTATATAGTAACCTTCTATAAACTGGCCATTTTCATCAAAAAGAAAGCAGCGATCAAAGTCACCATCCCATGCAATACCCATATCAGCTTGATATTCTTTTACTGCGTCCGAGGTTATCGTACGGTTTTCTGGAAGTAGAGGATTGGGTATGCCATTGGGAAATGAGTGGTCTGCATCATGATTTATTTTGATGAAGGTTAATGGCACATCCGTTTTTTTGAATGTTTCTTCCAGCGCATCTATTACATGACCAGCCGCGCCATTGCCGGCATTCACAACCAGCTTCAATGGCTTTATTTCTTTTAAATTGATATAGCCAAGTAGATGATTAA